>DASWMG010000026.1:0-2612 GCA_036399875.1 Solirubrobacterales bacterium | reverse complement strand
GAGAGCGGCGCCGGTCCCTCGCCGCTCACATTCCGGGGAGGCCCATACCGCCCATGCCTCCCGTGATGCCGCCCATCTTCGAGCCGGCCAGCTCCTGAGCGGCGCGCAGCCCCTCGTTGACGGCGGCCTGGACCATGTCGGCGAGCATCTCGGTCTCCTCGGGGTCGACGGCCTCCGGGTCGATGACGATCTCACGCAGGGTCATGTCGCCACCGACCTTGACCTTGACCATGCCGCCGCCGGCGCTGGCCTCGATGACCTCGTTCTTGAGCTCCTGCTCGGCCTCCTGCATCTGCTGCTGCAGCTGCTGGGCCTGTTTCATCAGGGCGTTCACGTCGAAGCCCCCGGGGCCGCCCTTCGCCATCAACCCACCTCCTCCGCGTCGAACTCGCTCTTCAGCCTCTCCACCAGCGCCGCGTGATCCACGTCAGGTTTCGCCTCCTCCGCGGCGGGCTCCTCCTGCCCCTCGCCGTCGAAAACGTCATAGGCGGGCAGCAGGCGCTGACCGAGAACAGTCTCGAAAGCATCGGAGAGCTGTTCCCGCTTGTCCTTCCCTTCCGCCTTGCGCTTGTTGAACGTGTGATCAGCCGGAAACCCGATCGTCACCGTCCGCTCTCCAGCATCCACCGCCACCGGCCTAGCCCCGTCGAAGGACGCCGCCAGCGCCGGCGCTGTCTGGTGCAGCCTGTCGAGCACCGCCGGCCACACACGCGCGACTTCGCTCAGGTCGATATCGCTCTGGCCCGCGGGTCCTGTCGCCGCAGGGGACCCACCGCCCCTTCCGGTCGCTAAAGCGTCCTCAGGGGCGGTCCCCCCTACGGCGCCACCCGCGGGAGAGTCGTCTGCCTCGGACTCCTCTGCCGGGGGGTGGCGTCGAGTTGGGGGACCGCCCCGAGGAGGCGGCGAAGCCGCCCCCGCAGCGGGTGGTGGTGCCAAATCGGCGACAGGACCCGCCGGCCCAGAAGCGCTAGAGCTGCCTTTTTCCAAGCGCTCTATCCGCCTCAGCAGGCCCTCAGTGCCGGGATCCAAATCTGGACGAGCGGCCTTCAGCAGCGCGATCTCGACCGCCATCCGTGCCTCGTCCCCCTCACGCACCGCGGCCAGCGCCGCCGCCAGCTCGTCGATGGTGCGAACCAGCGTGGCGGCGCGAACAGCGCCGGCCTGGGCGCGCAGCCGCTCGGCGTCGGTCGCGGTGACGACGAAGGTATTGGGTACTTCGCCCGTGGTCTGGGTGACGAGCAGGTGGCGCAGGTGGGCGAGCAGGTCGCGGGCGAACTGGGACGGATCGCGCCCCGAGCGTGACATCTCCTCGACCGCGAGCAGGACCGCCTTGGGGTCTTCGGCGACGACCGCGTCGACGGCACCGAAGAGCAGCTCGGCGTCGGCCGCGCCCAGTACCTCGAGCACGGCGTCGAGCGTCACCTCGTCGCCGCCGAAGGCGACCAGTTGGTCGAGCGTGCCGAGCGCGTCACGGAAGCTGCCGGAGGCGGCGCGGGCGATCATCGCCGCGGCCCCGTCGTCGATCTGGATCCCCTCCGCCGTCGCGACGCGCCGCAGCACCTCCTCGATCTGCTCGAGCGAGGGTCTCTGGAAGTCGAAGCGCTGGCAGCGGTCGGCGATCGTCGCCATCACCTTGTGCGCCTCGGTCGTGGCGAGGACGAAGACGGTGTGGGGCGGCGGCTCCTCGAGCGTCTTCAGGAAGGCGTTCCACGCCTCCTTGGTCAGCATGTGGGCCTCGTCGAGGATGTAGACCTTCCAGCGGCCGGCGGCCGGCGCGTAGGCGACGCGCTCGCGCAAGTCGCGCACGTCGTCGACGGAGCGGTTGGAGGCGGCGTCCATCTCGATCACGTCGATCGAGGTGCCGGCGGCGATCGTCGTGCACGACTCGCATTCGCCGCACGGCGTCACGGTGGGGCCGCCGCGCTCGCAGTTCAGGGAACGGGCGAGGATCTTCGCCATCGAGGTCTTGCCGGTGCCGCGCGAGCCGACGAAGAGGTAGGCGTGGTGGACCTTGTCCTGCTCGACCGCGTTGCGCAGGGTGCGTACAACGTGCTGTTGGCCCACCACCTCGTCAAAGGATCCGGGGCGGTGGCGGCGGTAGAGGGAGGTCGATTGGCTCGAAGACGGCACCGCGGCCAGTGTATCCGTGGCCCGATACGGTGCCGCGCGTGTCGGCCCGGGCTCGCAACTGGTTGGTGCCGGTCGCCTGGGTGGCGGCGGTCAGCGCGGTTCTCCTCCTCCTCTTCCCGCGCGGGTTCCCCAACTACGACACGATCTACTCGCTCCTCTGGGGCCGCGAAATCGCCGATGGAGCGAGCCCCGACCGTGGCGCGGCGCTGCCGCCGACGCCCCACCCCCTCAGCGAGCTGTTCGGGGCGCTGGTCTCACCGCTCGGCGACGGCGCGATCGACGTCGCGATGGTCGTCGCCTACGTCGCGCTCGGCCTGATCGGCTACCTCGTCTACCGGCTCGGCTCGCTCTGGTTCGACCGCCCGATCGGCGCGGTCGCGGCGCTGATCGTCCTCACCCGCGCGCCCTACCTCTCCAACGGCCTGCGCGCCTACATCGACCTCCCCTTCATCGCCCTCTGCCTCGGAGCCCTCACGATCGAG
>DASWMG010000025.1:0-1650 GCA_036399875.1 Solirubrobacterales bacterium | reverse complement strand
AGCAGCACGCAGAGGACCTGGGGGTGCATCGGCTCGTTGGCGAGCACGAAGAGGGTGACGAAGGCGGCGATCATCGCCGTCGCGCCGAGGGCCAGGCTGCCGCTGAGGCGCTGCGCCGCGATCCCGAACAGGAAGCTGGTCGCGGCCCAGAGCACCATCACCGTGGAGCGGCTGGCGTCGGTGGTGACGTCGATGCCGGAGAGGGCGAAGAAGCCGCCGAAGACCTCGTGGTAGAAGGGGCCGTAGGGCGAGTAGACGTCGCGGTAGAGCGTTTCGCCGTCGACGAACGCCCGCAGGGTGACGAGCAGGGTGCCCTCGTCGTCGTAGCCGGCCCAGGTCGTGAAGACGGCGAAGTAGGCGGCGGTGAGGGCCCCCATCGCCAACAGGGTGTAGACGACGATCGCCCGCACCGCGGGGTCGGCGACGAGCGAGCTCCAACCGGCGCGCCGCCGGGCCGGTGCCTGCGTGGATCGTGCTCCGTTCAAGGCCGGGGCACGATATCTGGCCCTGTCGTCGCTGAGGGGGGCGCCGTCTGACAACATGCCGCGCCTTGCGAGAGAGCGCCTACAGCGAGCACTACGCGGTCGAGGACCGGCACTGGTGGTTCCGCGGCCGCTGGGCGGTGGTCGAGGCGCTGCTGGCGCGGGCCGAGCTGCCGGAGCGGCCGCGCATCCTCGACGCCGGCTGCGGCACCGGGGGCAACCTCACCCGCTACGCGCGACTCGGCGAGGCGACCGGGGTCGACCCGGCGCCCGACGCGGTCCGCTTCTGCCACGAGCGCGGCTTCGCCTCGGTGCGGCAGGCGGGCCTCGAGTCGCTGCCCTTCGAGGACGACAGCTTCGACCTGATCGCCGCCACCGATGTGGTCGAGCACATCGAGGCCGAGCAGGAGGCGCTGACCGAGTTGCGGCGGACGGCCGCCCCGGGCGGCGTGCTGCTGCTCACCGTCCCCGCCTACATGTGGATGTGGACGCAGGAGGACGACAACCTGCACCACAAGCGCCGCTACACGAAGAAGCGGCTGCGGCAGGCGGTCGAAAGGGCGGGCTGGACGCCGCGGATCGCGACGTACTTCAACACGATCCTGCTGCCACCGATCGCCCTGGCGCGGTTCCTGCCGCAGAGCTCGAACGGCAACAAGAAGGCCGACCTGGAACGGACGCCGCCGGCCCTCGACGGGCCGCTCTCGCTGCCGATGCGCCTCGAGGCGCGGCTGATCCGGGCCGGGGTCTCCCTGCCCGCGGGCGTCTCAGTCGGCCTCGTCAGCCGAAACCTCGGCTAACGGGGTGACGCCGGGCGAACGCCCGCGACGACGACCTACGCGCAGGCGGTAGGCGAGGCCGGCGACGTCTCTCAGCATGTCCATGCTGGCCGAGGCGACGCGCACGCTGGAGCGCGAGTCGTGCATGTAGAGGATTGGCACCTCGGCGATGCGCAGCCCGTCCTGGTGGGCGCGCATCAGCATCTCGACGTCGAAGGCGAAGCCGGGGCAGTCCTGCTCGGCGACGAGCCGCTTCGCCGCCTCGGTTGGGAAGAGCTTGAAGCCGTTCTGGGTATCGCGCAGCCGCAGGCCGGTGAGCATCCTCACGGTGCCGTTGAAGGCGCCGCCCAGGACCTTGCGGTGGACGGGGCCCCTCTCGACAACCGCCC
>DASWMG010000024.1:0-2535 GCA_036399875.1 Solirubrobacterales bacterium | reverse complement strand
TTCGCTCGGAGCCGTTCAGCTCCCAGCTGCGCAGGGCGACGACCTCGTGGCCGATCACGCGGGCGAAGCCGATCTCCGAGAGCGTCCCCCACTCGCCGCCGATCGCGATGACCGCCTCGCCCGACGAGACGACGGCGAGGTTGCGGCCGTGGCCGATGCCGGTCGCGACGACGTGCGTACAGTGCGGATTCGCGTCGGCGATCTCGCTGGTCGGCAGGATCCCGATGACCTCGCCGCCGGCCTCTGCGGCCCCTTTCGCCGCCGCCTCCATCACGCCGCCGCGGCCGCCGCAGACGACCGTCGCGCCCGCTTCGGCCAGCCGTCGTCCCACCTCCTCGGCCAGTCGCCAGACGTCTGAGTCCGCCTCGCGGCGGCCGGCGCCGATCACCGCCACCTGCCCCGTCATGACGTCCGCATCGCCCCCATCAGCTCCACCGCCCCCGCCTTGTGCAGCGGTTCGTTGAGGTTGCCGCACTTGGGGCTCTGCACGCAGGACGGGCAGCCGGACTCGCAGGGGCACTCGGCGATCAGCCGGTCGGCGTCGCCGAGCAGCCGCTCGAACTGCTCGTAGCCGCGCAGGGCGATCCCCACGCCGCCCGGGTGGCCGTCGTAGATGAAGATCGTCGCCCGCCCGGTCTGGAAGTGGACGTTGGTCGAGAGGCCGCCGATGTCCCAGCGGTCGCACATCGCGATCAGCGGCAGCACCGCGATCTGGCCGTGCTCGGTCGCGTGCAGGGCGCCGAGCAGGACGTCGGGCGGCAGCGAGCCGCTGAGCCGGTCAGGCAGCACGTACCAGAGCGCCTGGGTGACGAAGTGCTGCTCGGGCAGCTCCAGCGCGACGATGTCGATCGGCTCCTGGTCGGAGATCGAGACGCGCTGGAAGGCGATCACCTGCTCGCTGACCGAGACTTCGCCGAAGTTGAGCTCGACGCCCGCCACCTGGCGCTGCTCGCGAACCCGCTCGATGTAGACGTCGGTCTCCTTTTTGGGCCGCGTGTACCAGTCGCCGTCGAAGCGGGAGACGACCGCGCGCCGCGCCTCCACGTCGAGTTGCTCGACCTCGTAGGAGCGGCCGAGGTGCAGGTAGATCGCGCCCGGGTGAATCGTGGTGAAGGCGCGCTCGGCCTCGACCAGGCCGAGCATCTCGCCCGAGTCGCGCTCGATCACCGCGACCGCGTCGGCCGAGGCCGAGCGCAGCGGGATCTTTGCGGCGACGAAGCCGGCGTCGCGCGGCAGTAGCCGGTTGCCGGCGCGGCGCAGCTGGCCGGCGCTGGTCAGCCCCTCGGCCCGCTCGCGCCAGGCCGGGCCGAAGACCTCGTCGTCCTCGGCGCTCAGCGGCAGCTCGTAGGCGGCGGCGACCAGGTGCCGCGCTGCGATCTGCTCGCTTTCGTGGTCGAGGATCGCCGCCTCGACCGGCCGCCCGATGAACTCGTCGGGATGGCGGCAGAAGAACTGGTCGAGCGCGTCCTGGCCGGCGACGTAGACGGCGAGGCCGCGCCGCTGCCGGCCCGCGCGTCCCCACATCTGGCGCAGGCTGGCGACGGTGCCGGGGAAGGTGACGCAGATCGCCGCGTCGAGCTCGCCGATGTCGATGCCCAGCTCGAGCGCGTCGGTGGCGACGACGGCCAATAACTCCCCCTGTGCGAGACGAGCCTCGATCTCGCGTCGCTGCTGCGGGGTGTAGCCGCCGCGGTAGGGCGCGATCCGCTCCGCCAGCTCGGGCTTGCCCCGCGCGGTCAGGTTCTCGCGCGCGAAGCGCTGCATCAGCTCGATCCCGCGCCGGCTTTTCATGAAGCAGATCGTCCGTACGCCGTGCGAGACCAGCTCGGCGAGCAGATCCGCCGCCTCGCCGAGCGCCGAGCGCCGCGTGCCGCTCGCCTTGTCGATCAGCGGCGGGTTCCACATCGCGATCTCCCGGCCGGCACGCGGCGCCCCGTCGTCGTCGACCAGCTCGAAGGGCTCGCCGACCAGCCGCTCGGCCAGCTCGACCGGGTTGGCGATCGTCGCCGAGGCGAGCAGGAAGCGCGGCTCGGAACCGTAGGCGCGGGCGATCCGGCGCAGCCGCCGCAGCACGTTGGCGACGTGGGAGCCGAGCACGCCGCGGTAGGTGTGCGCCTCGTCGACCACCACCCAGCCGAGATTGGCGAGGAAGTCGCCCCAGCTCTTGTGGTTGGGCAGGACGCCGACGTGGAGCATGTCGGGGTTGGTGAGGACGAGGTTGGAGCGGCGGCGGATCGGCGGGCGCTCCTCGCGCGGCGTGTCGCCGTCGTAGATCGCCTCGCGCAGGTTGGGCGGGCGCAAGGCGGCCAGCTTGCGCGCCTGATCCTGGGCGAGCGCCTTGGTCGGATAGAGGTAGAGGGCTCGGCGCTTGGCGTCGCGGGCGATGCCGTCGAGGACGGGCAGGTTGAAGGCGAGGCTCTTGCCCGAGGCGGTGCCGCTGGTGATCACCAGGTTGGAGTCGGCGGCGACCTCGAAGGCGCGCAGCTGGTGGGTGTAGAGGGAGTCGATGCCGACCCGCCCGAGGGCGTCGACGAA
>DASWMG010000023.1:0-13324 GCA_036399875.1 Solirubrobacterales bacterium | reverse complement strand
AATGCGGCCGTGTCGCTGCAGCGACTCGCCGCCGGTGCTGGCGACGATCTCGGCGCGAATGTCGAGCAGGCTGAGCAGGTGGCGCAGGTAGCTGGCGAAGAAGGCCATCTGGTCTACGCCGACGATCACCACGCGCTGCGCTTCCGCCAGCGCCGCGACCGCGCCGTCGATCTGCTCGCGCGTCATCTGGCGCGCGGTTTCCTCGAGGTTGGCGTGGTCGGCGCTCAGCGATCCCTCCAGCTCGGAGTGGTCGAAGGAGAAGAGCGCCGCGCCGTTGCCGGCGGCCCCCGCCACCGCGGCGTTGCGGTACTCCTCGATCGCCGCCTGCTGAAGCTCTGGATATCCCTCGAAGCCGAGGGCCTGGGAGAAGCGCACCACAGTCGATGACGAGGTGCTCGCTCTCCGGGCCAGCTCCTCGGCGGTGAGGAAGGCTGCCTCGTCGAGGTGGTCGACGATGTAGCGGGCGACGTCTTTCTGGGAGCGGGAGAACTCCTCGAAGCGCTCTTGGATGTACTCGGAAAGACTTTTGAGCTGGGGGGATTTGGTTGCGGTCTTGGTCACGGCGGTCCATTTCGCCGAACCGGATGCTTTCCCTTCCGCCCCTGCTCCGATCTGGTTGGATGCAGGACGAGATGACCCTCGAACGGGCGCTCCAACTGACCAACCGCAACATGGTCGCCTTCGATCTCGTCCTGGGCTCGGCGGCGATCGCGACGCCCGAGGCGACGCTGCGGGTGCTCGGCCATGACGAGCCCTCGCCCGACGCAACGCACCTCTTCCGTCGCAGCGGCCCGGTCTGGCTGACCTTCGCGGCGGCGCACGCGGTCGCGGCCCGGCGCGGCGAGCGGCGCGACTGGTGGGCGCTGGCCTGGCTGCGCGGGACCGAGATCGCGACCGACGCGCTCTGGTCGGCCTCGCCGGCCGTCAGCCGGCCCGGCGCCAAGGCCGGCCTGCGGCTCGCGGGAGCCGCGAACCTGGCGATGGCAGCCGGCTTCGCCTGGCTGGCGAAGAGATGAGCGAGCTCACCGGCCTGCCAAGCAAACGCTGGAGCCTGCGCGGCAGCGACGACGAAGGCAACGAGGTCTGGTTGATTCGCAGCTTCGGCCAGAAGCTCTACCGCTGCCCGAGCTGCCACGGCGAGATCCCGATCGGAACCGAGCACACCGTCGTCCAGTACGTCCTGCGCGGCGGCGGAACCGAACACCACCACTGGCACCGGCAATGCGCTGAAGAACTGCTGATCCCAGACCTGCGCGGCCTCAAGAAGGTGCCGGCCTCCGAGTCGGCGCGCTCGAAGCTGGAAGCGCGCGGGAGGCGACCGCCGGGCCGGCGCTGTCGAGCGCGCTGGGCTACTCCCCCATCGCCTTGATGACCAACCGCTTGGGGCGCCGGCCGTCGAACTCGCAGTAGAAGACCTGCTGCCACGGGCCGAGATCGAGCCGACCGTCGGTGACGGGGACGATCGCCTGGTGATGGACGAGCAGGTTCTTGAGGTGGGCGTCGCCGTTGTCCTCGCCGCCACGGTGATGGCGGTAATCGCCGCCATCGGGCAGCAGCTCCTCGGCAACCTCGCCCGCGGCCGGCTTCCAGCTCGGCGGCGCCACCTTGTCGAGCCATTCCATCGTGTCCTCGTGCAGGCCCGGCTCGTCGTCGTTGACCCAGACGCCGGCGGTGATGTGCATCGCCGAGACGAGCACCATGCCCTCGGCGATCCCCGCCTCCTCGACGACGGCCTGCACATCGTCGGTGATCCGGATCAGCTCACGGCGCTCGCGCGTCTCGAAGGTCCTGTAGGCGGTGGCGGTCTTCATCTGCCCTCCTCGGTCGGGTCGATCGGTTGTCCGGGCCAGAACGGCCACTCCTCGAACTCGCGGCAGCGGCCATCGGAGTCGAGCTTGAGGATCCACAGGTCTCGGTACTCGGCCGGGCGCGGCTCGCCGTACTCGACCTCGACGCGCACCACCGCCGTCTCGCCGTCCACGGCGACCACCTCGGGGCGCATCTCGAACGGCTCGTCGGGGCCCTGGCGCTCGCGCTCCCAGAGCGCTTCGATCTCGGCGCGGCCGGTCGCGGGCTCCGCGTACGGAGACATCCGGTAGGTGGCGTCCTCCGTGAACAATTCGCCGAGCAGGTCGGTGCCCGCGGTGCGCCAGGCCCGCTCGTAGCGGGCGATCCACGCCTCGACGTCGGCCATCGCCGAGAACCCTAGTCGCGGCTCTCCTTAGACTGGACCGAGGGATGCGATCTCGAATACCGATCGGAGTGGGACTCGCCGTGGCGCTGCTGGGCGCCGTGCTCGCGCAGGCAGAGGTCACGCAACAGAGCAACCTGCGGCTCTCCTTCGACGCCCGCTTCACCCCACACGCCCTCCCCCGCGACCGCGCGGCGCCGGTCACGGTCGCCCTCAACGGCTTGATCTGGACCGCGGACGGGAGCCGGCCGCCGCAGCTGCGGGCGATGTCGATCGCCGTCAATCGCTACGGGCGGCTCTCGACCGTGGGCCTGCCGGTCTGCCCGACGCGCCGGCTGGAGTCGACCTCGTCGGAAACGGCGCTGGCGATCTGCCGCGACGCCCTGGTCGGCCACGGGCGCTTCGGGGCAATCGTGGACTTCCCCGACGCGAAATTCCCGGTCGAGGGACGGATGCTGGCCTTCAACAGCCGGCAGCGCGGCAAGCCCGCGATCGCCCTGCACGTCTACGGCACCAATCCCGTCGAGACGACCCTGGTTCTCCCCTTCGCGATAAAGCACCCGCGGCAAGGTCGCTACGGCACGGTGATCTCGACCCGCATCCCGAGGATCGCCTCCGACCTCGGCTACGTGACCGAGCTCTCCCTCACCTTCGGCCGCCGCTACCGGCACGACGGCAGGGCGCGGAGCTTCATCAGCGCCCGCTGCGCCGCGCCCGCGGGCTTCCCCGGCGCGATCTTCAACTTCGCCAAGGGCAGCTTCTCGTTCGCTAACGGGCAGACGCTGAGGACCACGCTGGTCCGCGACTGCCGCGTTCGCTAGGCCTCCGTAGCTCGACCGAGGCGCCGGTCAGGGCGCGTAGCGTTCAATTTCCTCCTTCGCTTCGTCGAGCTTCTCTTCGCCTTCCTCCTTGGCGTCGTCGAGCTTCTCTTCGCCGTCCTCCTTGGCTTCGTCGAGACGTTCGCGCGCGTCGTCGCCACTTTCTTCGACCTGCTGCTGGGCGTCGTCGAGGGCTTCCTCGCCCTCGTTGCCGGCTTCCTCAGCGCCCTCTTCGGCGTCGCTCTGGCCCTCTTCGGCGCTGCGCTCGACCTGCTGGCTGTCGTTGTCGTCGTCTCCGCAGCCCGTCCAGGCGACGCCGCCCAGCGCGAGCGCCAGCGCGGCGAGCACGGCCCAGAGGCGGTTCCGCGTCACAGATCCTTCCGACACATCTGCTCCTCTCGTTGGTACCGGCAATTGCCGGCCGGCATCCTCGCAGCCGGATGCCGTAGCCCTACCCGGGAACCGCGCCTAATATCGGCCGGTGGCCGACCCGCAGGTGCTCCGCGTCTTCGTCGACGAGAACCGCGAGCACGGCAACCCGCTCGGCGTCTACCTCGACGCCGCCAAAATCCCAGCCGTGGAGCGGCAGCGGATCGCGGCCGAGCTGGGCTTCAGCGAGACCGTCTTCGTCGAGGACCGAGCGACCGGGCGCGTGCGGATACACACGCCTGAGGTGGAGCTGCCCTTCGCCGGCCATCCCTGCGTTGGGACGGCCTGGCTGCTGGCGCGGAAAGGGACGCCGCCCGCAGCGCTGCGGCCGCCCGCCGGCGAAATCGGGGTGCGGTTCGAGGGCGACCTGACCTGGATCTCGGCGCGGCCTGAGTGGTGCCCGCCCTTCCGGTTCGTCCAGCTCGACTCCCCGGCCGAGGTCGAGGCGCTCGACCCGGCGAGCCTCGAAGGCGACGTCTATGCCTGGGCCTGGACCGACGAGGCGGCCGGCACGGTCCGCGCCCGCTGCTTCGTCCCGGAGGCCGGGATCGCCGAGGACGAGGCGACCGGCTCGGCGGCGCTCGCCCTGGCGGCGCGGCTCGACCGGCCGATCGCGATCCGCCAGGGCGGCGGCTCCCTTCTCAGCGCCCGTCCGGCCAGCGAGGACCGGTGCGAGGTGGGTGGCATCGTTCTGAGCCCCTGAGCCTCAGGGCGGAGCCGGGACGGGCGCGACGCCGGTCGCTGCTTCGGGCGGCGTCGCGCCGACTTCCCCGCCGTCTTCGGCGGGTGGCGGTTCAGGTTCGGGCTCCGGTTCCGGTTCGGGCCCGGGGCTTTCGGCGCCTTCGCTCGGTTCGACCCCGCTTTCGTCAGGCGGCGCCTCGGTTTCACCTTCGTTGTCGCCTTGGCCCGGATCGAGGCGTTCTTCGTCCTCAGCGGTGGATTCGTCGGCCGATGATTCCTCGTCGTCCGTCGAAGGTTCCTGGAATTCGCCGGTCGAGCTGGCGGCGGCCGACTCGGTTTCGGTCACGGCTCGCTCCTGCGCCCGCTCCATGCTTTCGTCGAGTTCGTCCGGCGTGTCGACGAAATCGACGTCGGCGCGCTTTCCGAGGGCTTTCGAAAACGCCTTCAGCCGCTTCTTTTCGTGGTCGGAGACCCGCAGCGCGACCAGCGTGAAGACCGCGTCTATCCCGGTCCGCTCCAGCTCACGCTCGATCTGCTCGGCGGCATCCTCCTCGAGGCACTGGTCGGCCCCTCCGGTGAAGACGACGACCCGCTTGCTCGACGGCGGTCCGGTGAAGCGACCGGAGGCGTTGAATTCGTCGATCGCCGCCATCACCGCGTAGCCGAGGTTCGACCTGCCCGCGGGCTTCAGTTCCGCAACCGCCTCGCTGACGTCGTCGGTGTGGTGCGCCCCGAAGTCGACCAGCACCTGACCGCGGTCTTCACAGGTGCCACCGGCCCGGCGCAGCGCTATGCCCTCATTGTCGAACGGGACCACGTACTCGCGCACGGCGTCGACCGCCGCGTCGAGCTTGCTGCGACCGTTCGGCCCGAACTTCTCTCCCATCGCCGCCGAGGCGTCGACGACGATCGCCGTGTTGCTGAGTGGCTTCTCCGTCGCGGCGAGGTCCGAGGCGACCTGCCACGGCTTCGGGGCGCCGGTCAGACCCCAGACCGCCGCCGCCAGACCTACCAGCGCCACCATGCCTTTGAAGGTGCGGCTCTCGAAGAACGGCAGTCGCTCGTCTGGTGACAAGTAGTTCCCCCAATCGGTGGGCCAGAGCGCACACGATCATTACATCGCTCGATCTTTTTTTGTTAAGCGGCGATTTATCCGAGCGCGTCGGCGGGCACCGCGTCCGCCGCGGTGAGCGCGCCGAACAGCGTTCCCAGCAGGAGATCGCGCAACTCGTCGCGGGCGAGATCGCGGTGCTCGATCCAGTCGAGGCAAGCGCCGTCCATGAACCAGAGCCAGCCGTGCACGGCGGCGCGGGCCTTCGGCGGCACGTCGCCTGAATAGAGGCCCTCAAGGATTCGAGCGGCGGTTTTCGTCCGCACGTCTTCGATCAGCTCCCGAACCTCCGGAACGCTGCTGAGGCTCTGCATCAGCTTGCGGTAGGCCAGGGCGTTGTCCTCGATCAGCTCGAGGAAGGCCTCGAGGCTCCCCCGCAACTGGTCGAGCGGAGGCAGGTCCGGGTCGGGCTCGGTTTGCGCCCGCAGCCGCTCCGCCGCTTGAGCCAGCGTCGCCTGGAAGAAGGCGCGCTTGCTCGGGAAGTAGTGGTAGAGGAGCGGCTTGGAGATCCCCACCTCGCGCGCGATCTCCCGCATCGAGAGCTCGTCGTAGGAGTGGCGGGCGAAGAGCTCCGCGCCGCGCTCGAGCAGTTGGCGTCGTCGCTCCTCCGGGCGCAGTCGGCTGTAGGCGGGGCGCGCCATCGCCGCATTGTAACGCCTTATTGACCGGCGGTTGACAAAGCTGTTACGTTGTTGACCGATGGTCAGCAAGACGAACGGAAAAAGGAGGAGGGCATGAACGAAGGAGTCCAGGGCCAGTTGGAGTCGCTCGAGCGGCGGCTGGCTGATCTGACGCGGCGCGTCGACCGGGTGGAGCGCGGCGGCGCTCGGTCCGGGGCACCGGTGCAGTCGCTGCCGGCGCACCCCGTCGCCGCTCCGCCGCGACCGGCGCCGCCCCCGCCCCCGCGGCAGGCCCCTTCAGCTCCCCCCAAGCCGCAGTTCGATCTCGAGGCGCTGCTCGGCGGTCGTGTGCTCGCCTGGGCCGGCGGCGTCGCGATCCTGCTCGGGATCGTCTTCCTGCTCGGGATCGCGATCGATCACGGCTGGATCGACGAGCCGATGCGAATCGTCTTCGGCTTCCTCGGCTCCACCTCCCTCCTGCTGACGGGGGTCTGGCTCTACGAGCGCCAGGGCCGCACCGAGGCCGCCTTGGCGGCCGTCGCCAGCGCCCTTTCCGGCCTCTACGCGACCCTCCTCGTCGGGACGCAGGTGTACGACCTGATCCCGGCGGAGGCTGGGCTTGCCGGCGCCGGCCTGGTCGGCCTCGTCGGGGTCGCCATTGCGGTTCGCTGGGAGTCGACGATCGTCGCCGCGATCGGAATCCTCGGCGCGTTGCTGGCGCCGGTCCTGGTAGGAACCGGATCCTCCGGGCTCTCCCTCGCCTTCATGGCAATCGCCCTGAGCGCCGCCGTGGGGGTTTTGCTCTGGCAGCGGTGGGACTGGCTCTCGCTCGGGGCGTTCCTCGTCTCGGCGCCGCAGCTTCTGGCGTGGACGACGGAAAACTACGAGCGAGTGCCCGGCACGCTGGCCGTGCTGGCGGGGTTCTGGGCGCTTTACGTGGTCGCCGGGCTGGGATACGAGCTGCGAACCCGAGGCATGGACGAGCTGCCGGTCGCTTCATGGCTGGTGCTGCTCGGCAACGCGGTTCTGATCGCGGGCGCCGGCTACTTCGTGCTCGACTACGCCGATCATCCGAACGCCGCGGTCGCGTGGCTCCTCGGCCTGGCCGCGGGCCACATCCTGCTTGGCGGCTTCGCGCTCCGGCAGGCGCTCAACCGCGAGATCGGCTCGCTGCTCGTCGCCGTCGGCCTGAGCCTCTCGGCGTTCGGCTTCGCCGATGTCCTCGACGGCCCCGTCCTCGTGGTCGGCTGGGCAGTGCAGGCGGTCGTCCTCGCCTACCTGGCCTCCCGGGCGAGCAGGACGCCGCGTGCCAACGGCTCCAATGCCGTCCGGCTCATGAGTGCCGCGGCCGCTTACTTCGGGCTTGCCGTCGGCCATGTACTTGCCTTCGAGGCGCCGCCGGAGGCGATCCTCGTCGGCGTCCCCGACCTCAGCGGCGCGCTCGTCGGTCTCGGCGCATGCGCGGCGGCGGCGCTCTACGGCCGCGTCGTCCTGCGGGATTTCGACCCCGATCTGTGCCAGGCCGCCGAGGCGATCGGCGCCGCTGTCCTCCTCTACCTGGCATCGGTGACGATCGTCGACACGGTCGGCGTCACCGACTCGGGGGAGTCGCGCCAGATCGGCCAGGTGCTGCTCTCGGCGTTCTGGGCGCTGAGCGGCCTGGGCGCCGTCGTCTACGGGCTGCTGCGAGACGCCCGGCGCCTGCGGCTCGGAGGGCTGGCGCTGCTCGCGCTCGCCGTCACCAAGGTCTACACCTACGATCTCGCCGAGCTCGAGGAGCTCTCGCGGGTGCTCTCGTTCGTCGCGCTCGGTCTGCTCCTGCTGGGAGGCGCCTTCGCCTACCAGCGGATCTGGGTCGCGGACGCCGACGGCGAGGAGGCGAACCGATGAGGCGCCTCGTCGTCGTTCTCTCCCTTCTCGCGTCGCTCGCGGCCGGCGTCCAGCCGGCCGCCGCGGCCGAGATCGACCGCGCCGACTTCCGCTACGCGCGACCGCTGCTCGCGCAACCTGGCGGAGGTCCCATCCTCCTCGAGCCCGACGGTGCGCTCTACGAGCACTCGCGGCCGGGCTTCGCCGACCTGCGCATCGTCGACGCGCGGGGGCGCGAAGTACCGTGGCGGCGTGCTCCGCAGAGCGCGTCAGGCGCCGCGCCCGACGCGGTGCCGGTCCTCAACAGCGGTCGCCAGGGCCGGTTTGCCGTCGCCCTCCTCGATCTCGGGGCGGGACGAAGGATCCGCGACCGCGTCGCGCTCGCGATCCCCGACCGGAACTTCGTCGGCCGCGCGGTCGTCCTCAGCGCCGACGATCGAGACGGGCCGTTCACGCAGCTCTCGGCGACGGGGATCTACGACGTTCGCGGGGCCCAGCCGGCGCGTAGCACGGTCGCCGTCTTCCCGCCGAGCGACTTCCGCTACCTGCTGATCAGGGCGACCGGTGTCAGTCGCATCGTGGGTGCGACCGTGTCCGGGGCCGCGGAGCGGCCACGACTCCTGCGACGCAAGGCGAGGTCAGTGTCGCGGCGCGAGGTTGGCGAGCGTACGGTCGTCACCCTCGACCTAGGCTTCCGCAACGTGCCGGTCGACGAGTTCCGGATCGCGGCCGCCACCGGGCGCTACGACCGCCCGGTGACGATCCTCGGTTCGAACGACCGGCGGCGTTTCGTGCCGCTGGCGGCTGCCCGGATCTTCCGCTTCGCCGGGTCGAGCTCGGCGCCGGTCCCGATCGGGACGCATCACCGCTACGTCCGGATCGAAGTCGAGAACGGCGACGACGCGCCTCTGCGCGGAATCGAAGTCTTGGCCTGGAGTCGCTCACGTGCCCTACTGCTGGAGGGCGGACATCCGCGCCCCTACACCGTTCGCTACGGCAACCCGCGTGCGAGCACGCCCAGCTACGACTTCGCTCGCCTCCCGGCGGGCGCGGTCGGGGCCGATCGCGCCGCGCCCGGCCGGCTCGGACCGGAGCGCAAGAACCCGGCCTTCGAGCCGCCCCCCGACACGCGCTCGTTCGCGGCGCGCAATCCGGGGCTCGTCACCGCCGCCCTGGCGCTGGCCGCGCTCGTCCTGGGCGCTGTGGGCCTGATCGCACTGAGGGAGGGTGGACGATGAACACGCTCAGCCGCGTAGCCGTGACCTGTGCCACGGCACTTCTGATCGGCGAGGTCTCATATTTGGGTGCGCTCGATATCGACGGAACCGGGCTCCTCGGCAGCCTCTTGCGGAGCGACGCGCTCTCCTGGGCCTTTTACGCCCTCCCAGTCCTAATCGTCGCTCTCGTCAACCGCTGGTGGGCATTGTCGATTGCCCTCGTCCCGCTCTCCGTCCAATACTTTCTGCACACGGCAACCGACTACGTCTATCCCTACCACGAGGATCCGTATCCAGCACTCGCCGTCATGGGGACCCTGTTCCTACTGGTCATCTCCTCGCTCGGCTTCGTCCTGCGCGCCGTGTTCGATCTGGCCGCGTCCAAAGTCTCGAGGCTTCGAGACAAGCACAGGTGAATTCAGAGCAAGCTTTCAGGCGGACTGGATGTCGCTGAGCTCGCCGATCGGGCGTCGTGCATCGCGACGACGAAGACCCGATCGGACATCTCGTCGTAGCGGTAGAGCAGGAGCATCCAGGGCCAGGGTCCGAGAACGAACCGAGTCGGTGACCACCGCCCCCGCAATTCCGCCCCGGCCAGTGGAAAGGTTTCAAGAACCCGCAAGGAGCGACCGACGCGGCTCCAAACGTCGGCTGGCAGGTTGAGAGCTCCCGCGGTCTCCTCGACGTCCCGCCGCGCCTGCGGGGTGACGACGATCTGCGCCACTAGGGCGACAGCTTGTCGAGCGGCGTTCCTTCGCCGCGAGCAGCCTGCGCGAGTCCCTCCTGCGTCCGCTCCCAGGCACCGGGGATTGCGTCGAGGAGCTCGGTGATCCGAGTCGCGTCGGGATCGGCGTCGTCAAGCGCAGTTGAGAGAAGCGAGCGAGCGAGCGTCCCCTCCTGAACGTGGGTTCGTTGCGCTAAGCGAGCGAGCTTGCCCGCATGCTCATCGTCGAGGGTCACGTTTATCCGCTTTGGTGACGCCGCCATGGCGGGCATTTTACACGAAACCACACAGTTGGTGTAGTTGTTGATCCGCGAACGGCTCTTTTCGCCCCCACAGGTCATCTGTCCGTCCCACGCGCCACTCTAGAGCGGTGCCATCTGCTCGCCGAGGAAAACCTCCCACCGTCGCACTCATCTTGGGCGCCGGCTGGTCACGTCCTGCGGGATTTCCGCTCGCCGGTGAACTTTTCGATCATCCACCCGCCGACCTTCTCAGCTGGACTCGCTTCAAATCCAGAGAAGTGCCCGAGGCATTCCGCCAGTGGCGGATGCAGCATCCCCGTGCACCGGCCGAGCAGTTCATCGGCCGGATCTATGACGAACCATTCGGCTTTGTTCTGCCGGGGAGCCACTTCCCATTTCACTCCAGGCGCGACGCTCAATTGCAACTTCCTGAACCCGAGGAACCGTGCATTGAGCGATGGTGGCTTAGGTGGTCTGACTTGGCGGAATATCTACAGCTCCGACTTGCCTGGCCCCTTGAATCATTGAGGTGGCCATTCGCAGGTTCGGTACAAAGCGCAGATGCTAAGGACATCCCAATGCACCGCACATATGGCAGCTGTCGATGAGCTCCTTCATCGATTCGAGCTTGCTGGTGTCATAACCACGAACTATGACGTCACGGCAGAGCAGGTGTTGGGGGTAGAAGCTAAGTCTGGCCGTCCCGGCTTCAACTATGGCAAGTTGAACGGCATTTATCACCCGCCGAACTCACCATTCCGCCGGGAGCGAGAACGGTACCGCCAACCCTGCGGCTTAGTGCGAATGAGCAAGCTGCACGGCTCGCTCAATTGGGGCCTCAGAGGAAATGAACATCTCGACATCTATTGCGATCTACGAGCCGCGTTCAGACAAGGAGGCACCGCGGCTATCGTCCCTCCTCTTCCGGAGAAGCGTGTGCCACCTTGGCTCACGGCAACCTGGCAAGAGGCTTTCGAGACTCTATCGCAAGCAGAAGTATGGGTTGTCATCGGTTACTCCCTTCCGAAGTACGACTTCGAAGTAAGAGGCCTTGTCGAAGCCGCCTCTCGTAATCAGCGGATCGAGATCGCCGATCCTGATGCGCAGACGGTCGCCTCGTCATTTGCTGAAGTTGCCTCTGGTGCATCGTTCGTCCTGCGCGAGGGCTTGCCCAACCAACCGCGTCCAGCTCCCCGCCGCACGCGGCGCCGAGTGCCTTACATGAATCGAACGAGACGACAATGGGGCGGGCTGGACTCGAACCAGCGACCGACGGATTATGAGTCCGCTGCTCTAACCAACTGAGCTACCGCCCCCGGAGGTGTCGAGGGTAGCGCTAAGCGCTGAAGAGCTGGGCCAGGGAGCGGCCGACGTCCGGGGGCTCTTCCTTGCCCTCGGCGGCGGCGGCGGCGCCTTCGGCGAGGGCCTTGGCGGCGTCGCCGATCTGGCCGGAGCGGCCGCCGCGCAGGACGCCGGTGGTCTTCGCTTCGGCGAGGTCCGATTCCATCAGGCCGGCCAACTCGGCGAGGCGGCGCAGGCCGACGGCGCCGGCGGTGCCGCGCAGGGCGTGGGCTTCGGCGCGCAGGGTCTCGTAGTCGTCGCTCTCGGTCGCCAGGCCGGCGGTGATCACGTCGCACCGGCGTTTTGCCTCCTCCGCAAAGGCTTTGAGGAGGGCTGGATCGACCGCCTCCTTCTTCTCGCTCGCCGCTTTGTCGGTGGCTTTCTTTGGGCTCATCCGCCGGTCACTCCTTCGACCACCTCCGTCAGCTGCTCGACGCCGAAGGCGCCCTCAATGGCGGTCCGAATCGTCCCCTGGCGGTCGATCGCGAAGAGCCACGGCTCGGTCGGCAGGCCGTAGGCGCGCACCTGCGACCGCACCCCCTTGCTCGGGTCGTTCTCCTTGAAGATCTCCATGTGGATGAACTCCGCCTCCTCGCCGTGCTCCTCTTTGACCTGCTCGGCCACGTCGACGACCGGGCCGCACACCCGACTCTGGCAGAACTGGGGGGTCGCGAACAAGAGCACGACCGGTTTCTTTCCGAGTACGTCGGCGAAATCGACCTGGTTCTGGGTATCGGGAGGGACGCGCGTGGTGATCTCCGAGAGATCGCCGCCGGCGTCCTCGGCGGTCGGCGTGTGGATCAGCGGCGCCTTCTCTCCTGGCCGCGGGATGCGGGCGAATTCGCCGACCGCGGCGCTGGGCAGCAACGTCGCGGTCGTTTCTCCGTCTTCCCGGATCACGGCCGCGAGCCGCCACTCGCCCTCACTCGTGAAGGGCAGCTCGGTCACGTAGGCGACCGTCGCGGCATCGGGATCGCTGGTCGTCGTCT
This sequence comes from Solirubrobacterales bacterium, assembly GCA_036399875.1. Lineage (GTDB taxonomy): Bacteria > Actinomycetota > Thermoleophilia > Solirubrobacterales > 70-9 > VRUE01. The sequence goes on along the minus strand of DASWMG010000023.1, from coordinate 1,092 downwards.
GGGCGCGGAACGCCGGCTCGGTCTGGATCGTTTCGATCGCCGCCGGGAAGGGACCGATTGCCGGAGCTTCGAGCGCTTCCTTCTGGGCTCTTGCCGTGGCGCCCTTGGCTTCCCCGCCCCTCTTCGCACCCGGTCTCGTCCGCGGCACTTTCGCGATGTAGAGCGCGACTTCGGCGTCCGGGACGGGAGTTTTGTCCGGCTCGAAGACCCCAAAGGGGTAGCGGTTCTCCCCCTCGTAGAAGACCATCGCGGCGGGCGAGACGACCAGGGGCGCCGGTGCGTCGGCCTCTTTCACGACCTCCTGCAGCGTCTTCCCCGCCGCGCTCGGGAAAGCGCTCTTCGGGGGCGCCGGCCGACTGCTCGCCTCCGCCTCGGCACCGGAGCCCGAGGAGTCGGAGTCCTCGCCGCAGCCAGCGACGGGGAGGGCGGCCGCGAGCAGGCAGGCGAGAACGCAGATGGCGCGGCGCGGCAGCATGCGGCGGGCATGTTATTCGGCGCGAGAGCGCGGCAGCCCCTGCCCACACCGCCGCGCCGGCGCCGATAGCCTGCCCCGCAGCGGAAGGCGAACGAGGAGGATGAGTTGGCGGAGCGAGCGGCACTGATCACCGGGGCATCGAGCGGCATCGGGCTGGCCATCGCCAGGACGCTCGGCGAAGAGGGCCATGCCCTGACCGTCTCGGCCCGCCGGCCGGAGAAGCTCGAGGCCGCGGCCGAGAGCCTGCGCGCCGACGGCTTCGAGGTCCAGAGCGTCGCCGCCAACATGAGCGAGGAGGAGGAACTGGTCGCCGTCTTCGCCAAGCACCGCGAGGCCTACGGACGCCTCGACGCACTCGTCAACAACGCCGGGGTCGGGATCGGCGCGCCGATGGAGCAGATCCAGACCAAGTACCTGGACATGCAGCTCGCGGTCAACCTGCGGGCGCTGATCGTCGGCACCCGCGAGGGGCTGCCTCTGCTGCGCGAGGCCGGCGCCGAGCACGGCAAGGCGCTGATCGTCAACACCGCCTCGATCGCCGGCAAAGGCGGCCAGGCCTGGCTCTCGGTCTATGCCGCGACCAAGGCCGCCGTCATCAACTTCACCCAGTCGACTCA
>DASWMG010000022.1:0-5160 GCA_036399875.1 Solirubrobacterales bacterium | reverse complement strand
CGAAGGCGACGACCAGCGTCGTGCCGAGGTCGGGCTCGGCGACGATCAGCAGCGCGGCGACACCGGTGACGAGCAGGATCGGCATCAGGCCCTCCAGCGAGCGGACCCGCTTCGGCTTGCCGGCGATCAGGTCGGCGGCGTAGAGGATCAGCGCCACCTTGGCCAGCTCCGACGGCTGGATCTGCAGGAAGCCGGAGCCGATCCAGCGGCTGGAGCCGTTGACGTTGGTGCCGACCGCCAGCACCGCGAGCAGGAGGAAGAAGGCGACGCCGAGGATCGCCGGCGTCAACCGCCGCACCGCGAGCAGTCCGTGCCGGGCGACGACGTGCATGACGAGCAGGCCGAAGGCGCCGAAGAGGAGCGTCCGCTTCAGATAGAAGGCGCTGTCGGAGAGCCCGCCGTCGCTCAGCACCCGCGTCGTCGAGCTGGCCGAGAAGACCATCACGGCGCCGAAGGCGAGCAGGCAGAGCGTCGCCGTGAGCAGCAGGTTGTACTCGGGCGGCAGGGGGCGGGCGCGGCGACCTTTCTTGGGGCTCGCCTTGCGTCCGCCCCGTCCGCGCTTCGCCCACGGGAGCGAGATCCGCGCCGCGCTCATCGCATGCCCGCCACGATCTCGCGGAAACGCTCGCCGCGCCGTTCGTAGTTCTCGAAGGCGTCGAAGGAGGCGCAGGCGGGCGAGAGCAGGACGACCTCGCCTGGCTTGGCCGCTGCCGCCGCGCGCCGCACCGCGTCCTCGAGGCCGGCGCAGTGGCGCAGTTCGATTCCGGCGCCCTCCACCGGCGCCAGCTCCCGCGCCAGGCGGTCGGCCGCGTCGCCGATCAGATAGCAGCCGACGCAGGTCTCGCGGACGGGATCGGTGAGCGGCGCGAACGGCTCATCCTTCTCGCTGCCGCCGAGGATCGCGTGGACGCCGCCGGGGAAGGCGCGCAGGCCGACGCTGGCGGCGGCGACGTTGGTCGCCTTCGAGTCGTTGACGAAGCGGACGCCGCCGACCTCGGCGACCGTCTCGAGCCGATGCGGGACGCCGGCGAAACCCTGCAGGCCCTCGCGCACCGCGTCGCGGTCGAGCCCCATCGAGAGGGCCGCGGCCGCCGCGGCCATCGAGTTGGCGACGTTGTGATCGCCGAAGAGGCCGAGCTCCTCGACCCCGATCAGCGGCTCGCCGTCGTGGAAGATCGTGCCGTCGGCGAGCGAGACCTCGCAGTCGGGGTTGGCGCCCCGGCAGAAGGCGACGCGCCGGGCGCAGCCGCCGAGGTCGATGCCGGCGAGCACCGGCTCGTCGGCGTTGTAGACGGCGACGTCGTCGTTGCCCTGGTTGGCGAAGACCCGCAGCTTGGCCGCCAGGTAGTCGTCGAGCCCGGCGTGGCGGTCGAGGTGGTCGGGCGCGAGGTTGAGGAAGACCGCGCACTCGGGCGCGAACGCAGCGGCGTCCTCGAGCTGGAAGCTCGAGGCCTCGCAGACGACGGTCGCCTCAGGGTCAACCGCCCCGGCCAGTGAGGACAGCGGCGTGCCGACGTTGCCGGCGACGGCGACCGGCTCGCCGGCGGTCCGGTAGATGTGGCCGAGCAGCTCGACCGTCGTCGTCTTGCCGTTGGTGCCGGTGACGGCGAGGAAGCGGTTCGGGATCGCCCGCCAGGCCAGCTCGAGCTCGCCGATCACCTCGATCCCCCGCTCCAGCGCCGCCGCGATCGCGGGCGCCTCCCGGGGCACGCCGGGGCTCTTGACCACGGTGCGGGTGCCGTCGAGCAGGGCCAGTCCATCCGTATCCAGGAACACTTCGACGCCGTCGGCCCGCAACCCTGCCGCCGTCTCCGGATGCCCCGCATCCGCCCCGCACACCTCCTCCCCCCGCCCGGCGAGCAACCGCGCCGCCGCGCAGCCCGAGCGCGCCAGCCCCACGACCAAGAACGGCCCCGCCGGCAACGGCGGGCGTGGCTTGCGGGGCGGCGGCGCGCTCACGCGCCTAAGTTTCGCGAGCGCTCCGGCCGATACCTCCCTGCGCTGCCGACCGCCCGGAGGAGGGCGCTCGCTGGGCTACCACTCAAGCCGCTCTGGCATGTTTTCCCGTATTGCGCGCAGTCCCTCTAGATGCGGCGGTGGTTCACCCGTCGCGGTCAACAGACGGGCAACGCTTCTTCCCTTGTCCGTGAGGCGCGAGACCCTTAGACCTCCAAGTGCCTGGTACTCCGGCGGGTAAGGCGCAACCAGGCCCTCGGCGGTCAAACTTTGCGTTAGGTCCACCCACGACGGGTCATAAGGTGAGTCGGGTCTCAAGGCGAGGATTTCATCCTCCCCGAAGCGCTTCAGCATTATCCGGTCCCTTTGCGGAAGGCTCGTCAAGATCGTCATGGCGTCCCCCACTTCCTCCTCGTTCGGGAAGGAGCGAAGCACTTCTCGATATCGCTGGTCGTTCGGCGTCGGACGGCGGGGCGGGAAGAGCGTGTCCTGGGCGAACTGTGACTCATCATCACGCTGTACCTGCGAGACGGCGGAGGAGATTTCGGCTGCGAGTCGTTGGGGATTCAACTGACCTTCGGCGGCATCAGGGAGGTATTTGGCCAGGATCGCCTCAAGCATTTTCTCGCTGATCGTCTTCACATCAGCCTGAGTCCCAGCCGCCTTCTCCCGTATTTCTGCGAGGACTCCTTGCATCCGCCCATGTAACTCCTCGTTCCGCCGCGCCTGCTCGCTTGCCGACCGCTCCTGCCCGACGAAGACGACGAGTTGGGCGCTGAACGCGAGCACAGCAAGAGCAAGGGCGACGGTCGACAGCAGGTCGGCGTCCTCGATCGAGATGACCACGACCAGTACCGCGAGACAGCTAAACCCGAACAATGCCGATGCCAAGGCCACGGTCTTGTGTGGAACCCGCCAGTAGGAGCTCGGCGAAGCAGACTGTCGTTCCGACTGTGGAGGCATCGCGTACCGAATTAAAGCGGCTATAGACCCGGCGCTAGCCTAGCGCCCGATCGACTGCTGGTACAGCGTGAAGCCGATGCCCGAGCAAACGGCGGCGATGATCCAGAAGCGGAGCATGATCTTCGTCTCCGACCAGGCCATCATCTCGAAGTGGTGGTGCAGGGGGGCCATCAGGAGGACGCGGCGGCGGAAGGCTTTGAAGGAGGCGACCTGGAGCAGGACCGAGAGGGCCTCGATCACGAAGATGCCGCCGATGATGATCAGCAGGACCTCGGTCTGCGTCATCACCGCGAGGGCGCCGATGGCGCCTCCCAATCCGAGCGAGCCGGTGTCGCCCATGAAGATCGAGGCCGGGAAGGCGTTGAACCAGAGGAAGCCGACGCAGGCGCCGACCAGGCAGGCCGAGAGTAGCGCCAGGTTCTGCTGCTCGTTGGAGACGAAGGCGATGGCGGTGTAGGCGAGGAGGACGATCGCGCAGGAGCCGGCGGCGAGGCCGTCGAGGCCGTCGGTCAGGTTGACGCCGTTCGAGGTGCCGGCGATGACCAGGAAGACGAGGACGAAGTAGAGGACCGGACCCAGATCGAGGCTGGCGTCGCCGATCCGGAAGTAGAGGGTCGGCTCGAGGCCGACCTCATGGCGCGCCACCCACCAGAGCGCAAGCGCCAGGAGGAGCTGGCCGAGCAGCTTCCAGCGAGCCGAGAGCCCGAGCGAGCGCCGTTTGACGATCTTGATGAAGTCGTCGGCGAAGCCGAGCGCCGCGCAGCCGAGCGCGACGCCGAAGACGGCGAGGCTCTGCGCGTCGCGGTCCGAAAGCACCAGGTACGGGACGCAGATCGCGAGGAAGACGATCAGCCCGCCCATCGTCGGCGTGCCGGCCTTGGTGTGGTGCTCCTGCGGCCCGTCCTCGCGGATGTGCTGGCCGAACTCCTTGACCCGCAGGTACTCGATGAACTTGGGCCCGAGGAAGATGCAGATCAGCATCGCCGCCATGCCGGCGATCAGGATCTCCCCCATGGTCAGGCAGGGCCCTCCAGGAGGCGCGCCAGCTCCTCGGCGACCGCCTCCAGCCCGGCCGAGCGCGAGCCCTTGACGAGCACGGCGTCGCCCGGCTCCAGCTGCTCCGCCAGCAGCTCGGCGGCCTCCTCGGGGGTGGCTACGAGCTGGTCGGGCTCGTAGTCGCGGGCGGGGCCGCCGACGCCGACGAGGAGGTCGACCCCCTGGGCGCGGGCGTGCTCGCCGACCTCGGCGTGGTAGCCGGGCCCGCCGTCGCCGAGCTCGGCCATCTCGCCCAGCACGGCGACCCGCCGCTCCGCCTCGAGGCCGGCGAGGTGGTCCAGCGCGGCGCGCATCGAGACCGGGTTGGCGTTGTAGCAGTCGTTCACGAGGACGATTCCTTCGCCCAGCTCGAGGCGCTCGCCCCGGAAACGGGAGAAGCCAATGTTCGCAGCGCGGTCGGCCATCTCGGCGAGCGGCGCCTCGAGCGCGACGCCGATCGCGATCGCCGCCAGCGCGTTGGTCAGGTTGTGGCGCTCGGCGAAGGGCAGGCGGAAGAGCTGGCGGCCGGCGGGGGTCGCGACCAACGCCTCAGTGAGGCCATCCTCGACCCGCGACTCGACCGCCTCGACGTCGCCGCCGGGGCCGAAGCGCAGCAGCCGCGGCAGGCCGACGAGGTGCGGCTCCAGGGGGCCGGCCTCGACGGGCGCCACCGCGACGCCGTCGGGCGGCAAGGCGGCGAGGATCTCGGCCTTCACCGCCGCGATCGCCTCGACCGAGCCGAGCAGCTCGACGTGAACGGGACCGACGTTGGTGATCGCGGCGACTTCGGGCTCGGCGATCGCGGCCAGCTCGGCGATCTGACCCGGCCCGCGCATTGCCATCTCCAGGACCAGCACGTCGGTCCCCGGCGGCGCCTCCAGCACGGTCAGCGGCAGCCCGATCTCCGTGTTGAGGTTCTCGCGGTTGGCGTGGACGCGGCCCGGCAGCAGGGTGCGGGCGATGTCCTTGACCGAGGTCTTGCCAACCGAGCCCGTGATCCCGACGGTCCGGGCGCCGAGCCGGCGCCGCCACTCGCGGGCGAGCGCCTGGAGCGCGGCGAGCGGGTCGTCGACGGCGAGGACCCAGCCGCCGCCGGGGTTCCGTTCGCTGTTTGTCGCCCTATCCCCGACTAAGTGCGAACGGACCGTGGAGCGCTCGACCACGGCGCCCCATGCGCCGGCCTCGAGCGCCGCCGACGCGAAGGCG
>DASWMG010000021.1:0-2498 GCA_036399875.1 Solirubrobacterales bacterium | reverse complement strand
GCGGAAGTCGGCGCCCATCTTGTCGATCTCGTCGATCATGAAGACGGGGTTGCTGGTGCCGGCGTCGCGCAGCGCCCGCACGATCGTCCCCGGCAGGGCCCCGATGTAGGTGCGGCGGTGGCCGCGGATCTCGGCCTCGTCACGGACGCCGCCGACCGAGATGCGCTCGAACCGGCGGCCCAGGGCCCGGGCGATCGACTTTCCGAGGCTCGTCTTGCCGACGCCCGGCGGGCCGACGAAGCAGAGGATCGGGCCGGGCGAGTCGGGCTTCAGCTTGCGTACCGCCAGGTACTCGAGGATGCGGTCCTTGACTTTTTCGAGGTCGTAGTGGTCGGCGTCGAGCACCTCGCGGGCGTGGGCGACGTCGAGGTTGTCCTCGGTCCGTTTCGACCACGGCAGCTCGACCAGCCACTCGAGGTAGGTGCGGATGACGCCATGCTCGGCGGCGGCCGGCGGTAGTTTCTCCAGTCGCGACAGCTCCCGCTCCGCCGCCTTGAGGGCGTGCTCGGGCAGTTCGGCCGCCTCGATTCGCTCACGCAGCTCGTTGACCTCGGCCTGCTGCTCGTCCCCCTCCCCCAACTCGTCCTGGATCGCTTTCAACTGCTGGCGCAGGAAGAACTCGCGCTGCCCTTTGTCCATCTCCGACTGGACCTGCGACTGGATCTGCGAGCCGAGCTGGACCACCTCCAGCTCGCGGGCGAGGATCTGGGAGAGGCGCCGCAGCCGAGCGCCGACGTCGACCTCCTCCAGCAGCTCCTGCTTCTCCTCGGTCGAGATGCGCAGCGCGCCGGCGATCAGGTGGCCGAGCGCGGCCGGGTCGTCGATGTTGGCGACCGCCATCTGCAGCTCTTCGGGCAGGTACGGGATGTGCTCGACGATCTCCGAGAAGGTGCGCTGCACGTTGCGGGTCAGCGCCTCCAGCTCGGGGCCCTCCTTGACCTGGTCGGGCAGCTCGGCGATGCGCGCGACCAGATAGGGCTCTTTGGCGACGTACGGCCCCAGCCGCACCCGCTGGGTGCCCTGGACGAGGACGCGAAGCGTCCCGTCGGGCACTTTCAGCATGCGCGCGACGACGCCGACCACGCCGACCTCGTGCAGGTCTTTCGCGCGCGGCTCGTCCTGCTCGGGATCCCGCGAGGCGACCATCGCCAGCATCCGGTTGGCGCCGAGCACGTCGTCGACCAGCTGGATCGAGCGCGGCTGCCCGACCGCAAGCGGGGTCAGCGTCTCGGGGAAGGTGACGGTGTCGCGCAGCGGCAGAACCGGCAGCGCGTCGGGCAAAGGTTGGTTGGCGCGGATCGCGTCTTCGGCGTCGAGCGGCGACTCGACCACCTCGAGGACCGGCGAGCCCTCCATCAGTGCCGCCTCTCGTGGGTCGCGGGAGTCGGCACTACTCCCGCCCGATCGGGACGCGGCGGGTGGTCTCGCCCGGATCGCGCAGCGGCAGGTCGATGCGGAGCACGCCGTCTTCGTAGGTCGCGGTGGCATGGTCGGCGTCGACCTCGACCTGGAATTCGACGACGCGGCGGAAGGGGCCCGAGGGGATCTCGACCTGCTGGTAGACGCGCCCTTCGATCTCCTGCACGTGCCGCTCGCCGACGATCGCCAGCTGCCGGCCGCTGACCTCGATCCCGACCTCGTCGAGATCGATGCCGGCGAGGTCGACCTTGACCACGGCCCGCTGCGGCTCGCCGCAGTAATAGACGTCGACGTTGGGCGAGAAGCCGGTGCTGCGCCTGCTCACATAGGTGGTGCGGCTCCAGCCTCCACCGAGCATCTGGTCCACCTCTCTGCGCATCCGCGCGAAGTTGGCAAAGACGTCCCGTTCACGCATGGCCGAAAACCATAACTACCCGCACCGAGCGGACAGGCGCGGAGGGGTCAGGCGCCCTGGGTCGCCCAGCGAGGGGGCCGCATCAGCAGCACGGGCTGGCGCGGCGGCACCAGGCCCTCGGGGCGGTTGGGCCGGAAGGTCGCGCAGGGCTCCTCCTCGTCGAGGGCGCACAGCATCTGCTGGCGGAAGTAGCAGTCCTCGCACTTGGGGGGTTTGGGCTTGCGCGGCATCGGGCGGGCATCCTTGCAGCGCCGTGACGCTTCCGCGAGGGTCAATCCCGCAAAGCGCAACGTTCTTGACACAGACCCGTCACATCGTTCCCGCGTCTTGCGGGGAAGCGACCCGAAAATGAGGTTTAGGGAAGGGTCGCCGCTACCATTCGGCCCAGTGGACGCTTCGAATCGCAGCGCGCGGCTCGCCGCCTCCCCGCCCCTCTTCGAGAGCGAGTTCCTCAACTTCTTCTCGCGCGTGCACCCGGTTATTCCGGCCCTGATCTTCGTGCCGGTGATCGTCGCGATGGAGTGGCTGGGCGCCGGCGACGGCCTCGGGGCGGGCGAGCTCGTCCTGCTCACCCTCGGCGGCGTCGGCATCTGGACCCTCACCGAGTACTGGCTGCACCGCCTCGTCTTCCACTGGCAGCCCGACAACGCCTTTGGCCGGCGGA
>DASWMG010000020.1:0-3660 GCA_036399875.1 Solirubrobacterales bacterium | reverse complement strand
CGATTGAGCGGCCGATCGCTCAGGCGATCCCCGGCCAGAAACCTGAAGACCCCCTCGATCTGGGCCAGCAGGCGGGATCGCTCGTTCGCGTCGACAGCGGTCTCTAGATGTCCACCGACGTCGAGCGACAGGCAGAGCTTGCCATCGGAAAACAGGCCAGCACCCCCGACCCCGGACTCGTAATCGGGATGACCCCCGCCGGAGTTGCGATGGATGTCCGAGTCCCGGCGTCGCTCAGCGATGTCAGGCCCCGCGTCGATGAGAACGACGTCCCGCTCGCCGCTCGCTGCCAGAGAAAGCGCGGCGAATAGGCCAGCCGGTCCGGCGCCGACGATCAGCGTCTCGAGTCCGGTGGCTGGCGGCAGAGAATTCATATGGTCAATCCTTACCACTTGAGGGGTGGGGGGGCCTGAATTCTCCCCTTGACGAGACCTCCTATTCATGGCCCAGTCGTTCTTCGAGGCGCGTGATCCTTACCTTCGACTGCCGTTCCACGCCCTGAATCTTCTTTTCGAGCGCGGCGGAGCGCGCGCCTGAGCTCGCTTCGGCCTCGAGCGCCTTGATGCGCTCGCGCGCATTCGTCAGGTCACCGTCAAAGCCGAGCACATAGGGAAGCAGCAGAGCGGCGATAGCAAGAACGACCGCGCCGGCGCCGGTCCAGATCCGCGTGCTGCTGATTTCGTGTCGCGCATCGACGACGGACTGGGTGGCTCTCGCTATCCGGCGCTCGCTGTCCTCGACCTCGTCCCGCAGTCGCGCGAGACTGCTCCTGATGGGGCGGGTCAGGACCCTGGCCAACGGGGCGTTCTTGTAATCGCCGTCGTAAGGACGAGTCGTCTCCTCGGCGAGGCGAACGAGCTCGAAGCGCAGGATCGATTCGTCGAGGGTGAGCGAGACCTCTCCGTCCGTGAGGTTGTAGAGGAGGGCATAAATCCACCCTTCGTAGCCCGCGTCGATCTGGCTCTGGCTGGCCATGATCAGCCCTTGGAGGAGGATGTCCTGCTTCAGGGTCAGGTGGCCGACCATGTTCTTCGGCATGCAGATCTTCTCGAGGCTCGAGACGACCACGACCTGGTTAGGCGGGATGACGATCGTCTCGTTCTGCTTCGGCGCCAGCTGGGCGACGGTCAGACCCGAGACTTCGCTCCCCGGCGGCGCAGTGGCCAATGCCGAGGAAGACGCGTGGAAAGCTCTACCGAGCCGAAGGTCGTAACTGGCCGAGCGGACATTGCTCCGTCGGCAGGGCCGGATCGGACCCTGTCCGTCCACCTCGTCTGACCTCTTTCCCTGGGGGGGAAGGCCGCAGAGCCGCAGGATCTCCTGGTGGGCAAGAACCCCGGCTGCCCTGGCCCCAGACTGCCTCTTTGGCAATTTCAAGCCGCCGCCGGGAACCGCTGATCGTTGACCTCGAGCTTCTTGGCGATCGCGTCGCTGAGCTCGATTCCCATCACATTCGCCAGCTGTGCGGCGTAGAGGATCACGTCGGCAAGCTCGGCGGCTACACAATCTGGGCTTCCCTCCCCAGACCATTGGAAGCACTCCAGCAGCTCATTCGCCTCTAATGAGATGGAAGCGGCCAGATTTCGTGGCTCCTGCGGCTTACTGCTGTCGGGGTCGTACCAGCCGCGGCTCTCGACGAACCGATGCATCGCATCCTGGATTCCGGCAAGCGTGTCAGCAGGTCTTTTAGGCACCGGCATGGGCATTTAGGCATCCTTGGTCGGGGTCGCTCATTTTGCGCAGGAAGGCAGACGGAGCGCCAGGAACTAGGCGTGGCCGAGGAAGGCGAGCGCCGTTTTTGCGACGGAATCCGCCGGCTGGTCAGCGTCGATGACGAGGTCGGCGACCTCGGGCAGACCTTCGAGGACCTCGGCCTCGGTCGAGTGTTCCTCCCATTCGGCGCCTTCCTCGGCTGAGACACCCTCCGCCGCGAGGCGCCGGTTGCGCTCCGCGTCGGAGACATCCAGGTAAAGGAACCGGACCTCCATCGGGCTGGTCAACTCTCGCAGTGCCGCCAGGGTCCCGAGATGACGGACTCCCTCGACGACGAAGGGAGCGTCAGGGTCAAGCTCCGCTTCGGCCAGCATGCCGGCGACGAAGCGCGTGAAGCCCTGCTCTTCGATCATCGCCGCCCCCAGGTCTTGCAACTCGCGCCGATTCCGGGCGACCTCGCGCCGCAGGGCCTCGGCGCGGACGTAGCTGCTGAACGACGTCTGCCTCCATCCCGTCGCCTCTGCCAAGGCCCGGGCGAGCGTCGTCTTGCCGGCCCGCGTCCGGCCCGATATGGCGACTACCGGTCCGCGTTCCCTTGAGGAAGACACCCGGTTTTCAGCTTCGCCGGGGCCGGTGCCGCCTATTCCGCAGGCGCGCCGGGGGTGCCGGTGCCGAAGCCGCCGAAGGGGTTCTGGAACTCGCCGGGGGAGGCGCCGCCGCCCGCCTGTTCTTCGGCTTTGGCGAATCGTTCGCTCTGGGCGACGTAGGTTTTCGCGTTTTTGCGGAATTCGTCGAGCTGTTTCTTGGCGGTTTTAGCCTGGGCTTTCGGCACCCCAGCGAGGGCGCGCTTTGCCGCTTTGTCGCCCTCCTCGAAGTTGCCGTTGAAGTACTCGTAGATAGCCAAGTTGCTCAGCGAGCCGGCGTTGGGCTGGGCTTTCGCGGCGATCCGCTGCGCGCTGAGGGCGATTTCAAGATTTTCCTGGACGTCGGCGAAGCTGACCGAGCCGCCTTCGGCGAGGCCGAAGTAGGTCTGCGCGACGAGTACCGCTCCGCTCGGACTGGGTTCGTCCCCGGCCAGTTTCAGGTAGCGGTTCCAGCTTTCGATCGCCTCGTCGTAGTCCTCCTGGGCCTCGGGCGGCGGCACGCCGAGCCGGCCGGTCTGCGGGTTGGTGTCGGTCTGTGCCTGGCCGGCGCCGATCCGGGCGCGGGTCAGGTTGAGCAGCAGGCCCTCGTTGTTCGGTTCTTTCGCCAGCCTCTCTTCGAGCCGCTCCTCCTGGTCGTGGAAGACGTCGGCGGCTTCGCCGGTGCTGCCGGTGCCGACGATTTCGCTCAGGTTGAAGGGGCCCACCGTGAGGAAGAGGCTGCCGCCCATCAGCACGGCGAGGATCACGTAGACAACGCGGATGACGTTCCTGCGCCGTCCCCGCGTGTCAAACAGCATTCGTCGCTCGCCGTCCGCCATCCGTGCTCACCGCTCCTGCGTCGAGGGTTCCGCCATGCCTCCCGCGGCGCTCCGTCGGTCGAAGAGCCGCGCCAGCAAGATACTCAACTCGTACAAAGCAAGTAGGGGGACCATCTCGATCAGCATCGAGATCGGATCCACCCCGGGCAGCGCCGCCGCCAGCACCGCGAGGCCCAGGTACGCGTAGCGGCGGTTGGCGCGCAACTGCTCGACGCTGACGATGCCGAGGCGGGTCAGCGCGATCAGCGCCAGCGGCAGTTGGAAGACCAGCCCGCCGGCCAGCATCGTCATCGCGAAGAAGCCGTAGTAGTCGCGCGCCCTCACCTGCACGTTGAACTGCTCGTCGTTGAATCCGAGCAGGAAGTCGGTCGCGGGCGGCAGCACGACGAAGTAGGCGAAGGCGACCCCCGCCGCGAAGAGCAGCGGCGCGAGCAGCAGGATCGGCAGCACCGAGCGTCGCTCGCTGCGGCTGAAGGCGGGCAGCA
>DASWMG010000019.1:0-7319 GCA_036399875.1 Solirubrobacterales bacterium | reverse complement strand
CCACCCCCCCTTCCGGTCGCTGAAGCGTCCTCAGGGGGGGTCCCCCCTACGGCGCCACCCGCTGGAGAGGCGGATGGTCAAGCAGGGGCTTCCAACGGGGGCGATGGAGTTCGGGCCACGCCCGTTGCTCGGAGGGTGGCTGCTGAGAACGGCGTCGACCTTGGCTCGATCAAGGGGAGTGGACCAGGGGCGAAGGTGACCAAGGAGGACGTGCTTGCCGCGGCAAACGGCGGGAACGGCGCCAGCGCCACCGCGGCTCCGAAAGCCGGAGAGGCCAAGCCGCTCCGCGGACCCGCGGCGATGCTGGCTCAGGCGATGGGCGAGAGCCGGGAGGTGCCTACGGCAACCTCGTTCCGGACGATCGCCGTTGACACGCTCGACGCGAAGCGAAAGATCTTGAACCAGGCGCTGCGGGAGCGGGGGCTGAAGGTCTCCTTCACGCACCTGATCGCCTGGGCGATCGTGCAGGCGGCCAAGGAGTGGCCGGTGATGACGCGGACCTACGAGGAGCGCGACGGCAAGCCGGTCGCGATCGAGAACGGCCCGGTCAACCTCGGGATCGCGGTCGACGTCGAACGCAAGGACGGCAGCCGCAGCCTGATGGTGCCCGCGATCAAGGGCGCCGACGGGCTCGACTTCGCCGCCTTCCACTCCTATTACGAGGACCTGATCACCAAGACCCGCGAGAACCGGCTCAGCGCCGACGACTTCCAGGGCACCAACATCTCCCTCACCAACCCGGGCGGGATCGGCACGGTCGCCTCGGTGCCGCGGCTGATGAAGGGCCAGAGCGCGATCGTCGCCGCCGGCGCGATCGCCTACCCGCCCGAGTGGGCGCACGCCTCGCCGGAGCGGCTGCGCCAGCTCGGCGTCTCCAAAGTGATGACCCTGACCTCGACCTACGACCACCGCGTGATCCAGGGCGCCGAGTCGGGTTCCTTCCTGCGCCGGGTCGAGGAACTGCTCGAGGGCCAAGACGACTTCTACGAGGCGGTCGCCGCCGATCTCGAGGTCGACCCGGCGCCGCTCGCCACCGCCCACCCTGCCTCCGCCTCGGCGCCGCCGATCGGGACGTCGGCCGCGACCGCGGCGCCGACGCCGGCCCAGCCCGACGAAGAGCTGCTGCAGGCGGTCCAGGCCGCGACCTCGCTGCTCAAGGGCTACCGCACCCACGGCCACCTCGCCGCCCGGCTCGACCCGCTCGGCTCCGAGCCGAAGGGCGACCCGGCGATCCAGCCCGAGAACCTCAACCTGACGCCCGAGCTGATGGCCCGCATCCCGGCCTCGATCCTGCGGATCGGGGTCGAGGGGGAGACCCTGCTCGAGGTGCTGCCGCGCATGCGCGAGGCCTACTGCGGCACGATCGCCTACCAGTTCGAGCACCTTTCCTCCCACCAGCAGCGCACCTGGCTGCGCGAGATGGTCGAGACGGGGGCGCACCGCCAGCCGCTCGACGCCGAGGAAAAACAACGGCTGCTGGAGCGGCTGATCGACGTCTTCGAGTTCGAGCGCTTCGTCGAGAAGGCCTACCTGGGGCAGAAGATCTTCTCGATCGAGGGACTCGACGCGGTCGTGCCGATGCTCGACGAGCTGATCGCCCTGGCCGGACGGGCCGGCGCCGAGGAGGTCGTCTTCGGGATGGCGCACCGCGGCCGCCTCAGCGTCCTCGCCCACAACGTGGGCCGCCCGGTCGAGTCGATCCTGGCCGAGTTCGAGGGCTCCAAGCAGATCGAGCAGGTGAAGGCGGTCGCGGCGATCCCGCACGGCGGCACCGGCGACGTCAAGTACCACTACGGTCACCAGGGCACCTACGTCGACCACGACGGCAGGGAGATCACGGTGCGGCTGTATCCCAACCCCAGCCACCTCGAGTTCGTCGACCCGGTGGTCGAGGGCGCCACCCGCTTCATCCAGTCGGAGATTGACGGCGCCGAGCTCAACCACCAGCACAAGCGGGCCGTGCCGGTCCTGCTGCACGGCGACGCCGCCTTCCCCGGCCAGGGGGTCGTCGCCGAGACGCTCAACCTGCAGTCGCTGCGCGGCTACACGACCGGCGGCACGATCCACATCATCCAGAACAACCAGGTGGGCTTCACGACCGACCCAGTCGACGCCCGCTCGACCCCCTACGCCGCCGACATGGCGAAGGGGTTCAACATCCCGATCGTCCACGTCAACGCCGACGACGTCGAAGCCTGCTCGGCGGCGATCCGGCTCGCGATGGCCTACCGCGACCGCTGGTGCCGCGACATCGTCATCGACGTGGTCGGCTATCGCCGCTACGGCCACAACGAGACCGACGAGCCCGCCTACACGCAGCCGGCGATCGCGGCCAAGATCAAAGCCCACCCGCCGGTCTCCGAGCTCTACGCCCAGAAGCTGACCGAGGAGGGCGTGGTCTCGGCTGAGGACGTCGAGCGCCTCCGCACCAAGCGCCACGAGGAGATGGCGACGGCGCTGAAGGAGCTGCGCCGCAAGATGGACCTGGGCGAGTACGAAGACCCGAGCGGGACCAGCACCCACACCGGTGAGCTCGACCGCACCGCCAGCCCCCCGGTCGACACGGCGGTGCCGGCGGCGCGGCTGCGCGAACTGAACGAGGAGCTGCTCGACGTCCCGGAGAGCTTCACGATCCACCGCAAGCTGCGCAAGCCGCTCGGCAACCGCGCCAAGGCGCTCGAGGAGGGCGGCATCGACTTCGGCCACGCCGAGGCGCTCGCCTTCGCCTCGCTGCTCGGCGACGGCGTCCACATCCGCCTCACCGGGCAGGACACCGAGCGCGGCACCTTCTCGCACCGCCACCTCGTCCTCCATGACGAGAAGACCGGCCTGCCCTACTGCCCGATGCAGAACCTGGACGACGCGAAGGCGCCGTTCGAGCTCTACAACAGCCCGCTCTCGGAGATCGCCTGTCTCGGCTTCGAGTACGGCTACTCGGCGGCGACGCCGGACGCGCTGGTGCTGTGGGAGGCGCAGTTCGGCGACTTCGCCAACGCCGGCCAGGTGATCGTCGACACCTTCATCGCCTCGGGCGAGGCCAAGTGGGGCCAGACCAGCCGCCTGACGCTGCTCCTGCCGCACGGTTACGAGGGCTCGGGGCCCGAGCACTCCAGCGCCCGCATCGAGCGCTTCCTGGCGCTCGCCGCCGAGGGCAACATCCGCATCGCCAACCCCAGCACCGCCGCGCAGTACTTCCACCTGCTGCGCCGCCAGGCGCTGATCCAGAAGCCGCGGCCGCTGATCGTCTTCACCCCGAAGGGGCTGCTGCGGCACTCCCAGGCCGCGGCGAGCCTCGGCGAACTGACCGACTATCACTTCAAATTCATCCTCGACGACCCGGCCGCCGCCGATCGCCGCGAGAAGGTCGAGCGGCTGGTGCTCTGCACCGGCAAGGTCTTCTGGGACATGGACTCCAACGAGCGCCGCGCCGACGCCGAGAACGTCGCGATCGCCCGGGTCGAGCTGCTCTACCCGTTCGCAGCGGAGCAACTGCGTGAGCTGATCGCCTCCTACCCCAACCTGAAGGAACTGGTCTGGACGCAGGAGGAGCCGCGCAACATGGGCGCCTGGAAGGTGATGTCGCGGCGGCTGCCCGACGTGCTGCCTGAGGGTGTCGAGCTCGGTTACGTCGGCCGCCCGACCCGGGCCAGCCCAGGCGAGGGTTACTCGGTGGCGCACGCCAAAGAGCAGGAGCGCATCGTCTTGACCGCCTTGACCGCTGGGGCTTAGGCGGGCTGGGCCGGCGGGTCCTGTCGCCGCAGGGGACCCACCTCCCCTTCCGGTCGCTAAAGCGTCCTCAGGGGAGGTCCCCCCTACGGCGCCACCCGCCGGCAGACACGAACTCGCCAGGACGGTCAACGCGATCCGCGACTCAGTAGCTTGGGAAAGACATGAGCCTGCTGCGAAAGCCGGTCCCCGGCCCTCTCTTCATCTGGGTGAAGCGGATTTCGTGGGTCGAGCTGATGGTTTTCGCCGGTTTGCTCGTCTTCTGGGTACTTCCAGGATTTGAGATGGAGACGATGGTGTTCGGGTGGGCCCACGGGCTTGGCTTCATCGTCCTCTGCGTCGTGCTTTGGATCGCCTGCATCCGCAGGGAGGCCCCATACACCCTCCTTGCCGCGACCCTTACCCCGGTGGGCCCGGTCGGCAGTGTGATCGGCATCGAGCTGATCGAGCGCAAGGGTTGGGGGATCGCGTCTTGTCCTACGAAACTGGAGAATTCCGGGTGATTCGCTCAAAAAGCCTTGACCCTGGCTTGTCCACGCGGGATAGCTAGAGGAGACTGTTCCTTTCGGGCAGTCCCGCTCGCAGGGAACGGCGCGCGTCGGCATCCCTCCCTGGCTACCGACGCAAGTGCAGTGAGGGTCGCGCGGACCCCCTGCCTCCCGCGACCCTCCTGCACTACCCCTGCGGCGGTGGGAGACCGAAACCGCCCCAGGCGGTCTACCCCCTGAGGTTCCTGAGAACCGTCTGCAGGATGCCGCCGTTGCGGAAGTAGGAGACCTCGTTCGGCGTGTCGAGACGGACCGTGGCCGTGAAGGTCACCGGCTCGGCGCCCTCGCGACGCGCGTTCACCTCGACGCTCTTCGCCTCGCCGTCCCGCAGGTCGCCGACGTCGAAGACCTCCTCGCCGCTCAGGCCGAGCGAGTCGATGCTCTCGCCCGCGGGGAACTGGAGTGGCAGCACGCCCATCCCGATCAGGTTGGAGCGGTGGATGCGCTCGAAGCTCTCGGCGATCACCGCTCGGACGCCGAGCAGCTTCGTCCCCTTCGCCGCCCAGTCGCGCGAGGAGCCGGAGCCGTACTCCTTGCCCGCCAGCACGACGAGCGGCACTCCTTCCTCGGCGTAGGCCATCGCGGCGTCGAAGATCGTCGTCTCCTCGCCCCCCGGGAAGCGGCGGGTGTGCCCGCCGGCCCGATCGACGAGCCGGTTGCGGAGGCGGATGTTGGCGAAGGTGCCGCGGATCATCACCTCGTGGTTGCCGCGCCGCGAGCCGTAGGAGTTGAAGTCGCCGGGCTCGACGCCGTTCTCGATCAGCCAGCGGCCGGCCGGGCTGTCCTTCTTGACCGCCCCAGCGGGAGAGATGTGGTCGGTGGTGATCGAGTCGCCGAGCAGCGCCAGCACGCGCGCGCCTTCGATCGGCTCGACGCCGGGCGGCTCGGCCGGCATCCCCTCGAAGAAGGAGGGGCGGCGCACGTAGGTCGAGTCGGGCCAGGTGTAGCGGTCGCCCTGGGGGACGTCTACCGCCTTCCAGTTCTCGTCGCCCTCCATCACCTCGCCGTAGTTGCGGGTGAACATCTCCGAGGCGATCGAGCGGCCCACTACGTCCTTGATCTCCGCCGAACTCGGCCAGAGGTCGCGCAGGTAGACCGGCTCGCCGTCGGAGTCCTCCCCAAGCGGCTCGGTCGTGAGGTCGAGGTCCATGCGGCCGGCAAGCGCGTAGGCGACGACCAGCGGCGGGCTGGCCAGGTAGTTGGCCTTGACGTCCTGGTTGATGCGGCCCTCGAAGTTGCGGTTGCCGGAGAGCACCGAGCAGACGACCAGGTCGTGCTCCTCGACCGCGGCCGATATCTCCGGCGGCAGCGGGCCCGAGTTGCCGATGCAGGTCGTGCAGCCGTAGCCGACCAGGTTGAACTGGAGCCGGTCGAGGTACTCGTCGAGGCCGGCCCGGCGCAGGTAGTCGGTGACGACGGTCGAGCCCGGCGCCAGCGAGGTCTTTACCCAGGGCTTGCGGGCGAGGCCCCGTTCGACCGCGTTGCGGGCGAGCAGCCCGGCGCCGACCATCACCGAGGGATTCGAGGTGTTGGTGCAACTGGTGATGGCGGCGATCACGACGTGACCGTTGTCGAGCTCAAAGCTGGTGCCGTCGGCGAGCGTCACCTCGACCTCGTCGCCGCGGCGGTTGACGAGGGTCGCCTGGGCGGCGGCGGTCGTCGCCGGGCGCGGCTTGCTCGCCTCGTCGTCGTGGTCCTCGGCCGGCGGGTCGGAGGCCGGGAAGGACTGTTTGCTGGCCTCGTCGACCGGGTTGCTGGCGTGCTCGACCGCGTCGGGGGCGAATTCCTCCAGCGCCTCGAGGAAGGCCGGCTTCGCCCGCGCCAGCGGCACGCGGTCCTGTGGCCGTTTGGGACCGGCGATGCTCGGCTCGACCTCGCCCAGGTCCAGCTCAAGCGTGGCGCTGAAGACGGGGTCTTCGGCGTCCTCGTTGTGGAACATGCCCTGCTCGCGCGCGTAGGCGTCGACCAGCTCGATCGCGGCGGTCGGGCGGCCGGTCAGCTCCAGGTAGCGCAGCGTCTCGGCGTCGACCGGGAAGATCGCGCAGGTCGAGCCGAACTCGGGCGACATGTTGCCGATCGTCGCCCGGTCGGCGAGGCCGAGCGTCGGGAGCCCGGGGCCGTAGAACTCGACGAACTTGGAGACGACGCCGAGCTCGCGCAGCATCTCGGTGACGGTGAGGACGAGGTCGGTGGCGGTCGCCCCCTCCGGCAGCTCGCCGCCCAGCTTGAAGCCGACGACCTGGGGCAGCAGCATCGAGATCGGCTGGCCCAGCATCGCCGCCTCGGCCTCGATCCCCCCCACGCCCCAGCCGAGCACGCCGAGGCCGTTAACCATCGTCGTGTGCGAGTCGGTGCCGACCAGGGTGTCGGGATAGGCCTGGAGCGTTCCGGTCCGCTCGCTGGCGTAGACGACCTGGGAGATGTGCTCGAGGTTGACCTGGTGGCAGATGCCGGTCGCCGGCGGCACGACGCTGAAGTTGGCGAAGGCCTCGCGCCCCCACTTGAGGAAGGAGTAGCGCTCGCGGTTGCGCTCGAACTCGCGCTCGGCGTTGACGGCGAAGGCGCGCTCGTTGCCGAAGGCGTCGACCTGGACCGAGTGGTCGATCACCAGGTCCACGTCCACCAGCGGGTTGATCCGCTCCGGGTCGCCGCCGATCTCGGCCATCGCGTCGCGCATCGCGGCGAGGTCGACCACGGCGGGGACGCCGGTGAAGTCCTGCATCAGGACGCGGGCCGGCTGGAAGGGGATCTCGACGCTCGGCTCGGCGGCGGCGTCCCAGGAGGCGATCGCCTCGACGTCGGCGGCAGTGACCGAGGTCCCGTCCTCCAAGCGCAGGACGTTCTCGAGCAGCACCTTTATGGAGTAGGGCAGGCGGGCGACGTCGAAGCGTTGCTGGAGGGCGTCGAGGCGGTAGACCTCGTAGGAGCGACCGCCGACGTCGAGGGTCGCGCGGGCGCCGAAGGAGTCGCTGCTGCTCACGGGTTCATCCTAGGAGACGGCGGGGCCCGCCCGCCCGTCGCCTAACACCCGCCGCCCCGCGGGGG
>DASWMG010000018.1:0-3449 GCA_036399875.1 Solirubrobacterales bacterium | reverse complement strand
CGCCTTTGCGCGGCCGCGTCGCGGTTTCGCCACCGGCCGCCGTCATCTCACCTCAGTTTCTTGCGCGCCTGGCTCATCAGGCGCTCCAGCTCTTTGAGCAGTTTGTCGCTCTGGCGACGGCCGCGTTTGACCAGGTCGGAGACCATCTTCTCGGCGTCGCCGCGGGTCATGCGGCCGCGCTTGACGGCGTCGTCGACGACCTCCTGGAGGCGATCCCGGCTGAGGGTGACGCTGTTTTCGACGCTTTCGCGGAACTGCTCGACGCTCTTGTCGAGGCCGGTCACGCCGCCGCGGCGCGAACTGGATTTGCCGGACGCTTTTTTCGCCGAGCTTTTCGCGGATTTGGCCGACGATTTCGCCCGGCCTTTCGCGGAGGCTTTTTTCGCTTTGGCTTTTTTGGAACCGCCTTTGGCTTTCGCTTTCGCGCCGCCTTTGGCTTTGCTCGATTTCGAAGCGGCTTTTTTCGACCGCGCCCCGGCTTTCGTTTTTTTCGACGCTTTCGTCGCTTTGCCGGACGTTGCTTTTTTCGCGGCCATCGCCTCGTGCCTCCTCGGTCGTCTTCCAGTTCGGTAACGGGACTGCGGCGTGACTATCTCATTCCCGGTCGGCGGCAGTCGAGAACGTGGCTCGGAAGCGCCGAATCACGGGAGCTCGAACGTCGCCTCGACGGGGGAGTGATCGGAGAGCCGCAGCGCCAGTCCGTCGCGGCGGACCTCGCGCCGCTCGGGGGGCCAGCGGCTGGGACGCTCGATGACGTCCAGCCCGCGGGCGAGGAGGTGGTCGATCGCGTCGGGCCCCGTCGGCGGCGCCAGGCCGAAGCGGTCGCGCAGCTCGGCGAAGACCCCCTCGCTTACCTGTGGCCGCAGATTGAGGTCGCCGCCGAAGAGCAGCGGACCGTCGCCGGCCCACTCCGTGGCGATCCGCGCGGCTTGCAGCACGTCCTCGCCGGCAAGGTCGACGCGGTTGGCGCTGGCGTGGAGGTTGGCGACGTGGAGGTCAGCCGCGGCGCGCTCCGCCTCGTCCCGGCCGCCGAGAGCTATCCGCGTCAGCGCCATCGCCCGCCGCTCCAGCGGGCCGGTGTGGATCGCCACGTCGCGGCGCTCGGCGATCGCCTCTTCGTTCCGCTGCGCCTTTTGGTTCTTATACGTACATAAGGCGCAGCGGAAGGGCTCGCGCACCAGCGTGACGTTCGCCCCGCCCTCGCCCGAGGCGATCAGGTCGGGATTGATCCGCGCGACGAGCTGCCGCAGCGGCGAGAACGAGTTGCGCGAGGTCAGCGCCCGGTGCGCCTCGGCCTCACAGGCGCGCGCCAGCGGCGCAGCGAAGCGCGGCGGGCACTCCTGCAGCAGCGCCACGTCCCACTCGGCGCCGGCCAGCACTTCCGCGAACTCGGCGAGCAGTTCCCGGTTCACCTGGACGTGAGTCTCGTTGCGCTCGCTGACGCGCAGCAGCCGCGAGCGCCAGGTGCGCAGGCCCGGATCGGGCGGGAAGTCGCGCCCGTGGAAGAGGTTCCAGGTGAGGGCCTTGAACTGCACCGCTCGAAGTCTGTCCGATGACCGCCCCGGCCGCTCTAGTATCCGCCGCTTGCCAAAGCGCGACTTCCTCACCGCCGAAGAGCTCGGCGCCTTCGAGCTGAGCCAGCTGCTCGACCGGGCGCTGGAGTTGAAAGCGGGCCGCCGCGACGGCGCCGGGCGCGAGGAGCTGGCCGGGCGCAGCGTCGCCCTCGTCTTCGAACGGCCTTCGACTCGCACGCGGATCTCCTTCGAGGTGGCGGTCGGCGAGATGGGCGGCACGCCGGTCGTCCTGCGTCAGGACGAGCTGCAGCTCTCGCGCGGCGAGTCGGTCGGCGACACGGCGCGCGTCCTCTCCCGCTACGTCGACGCGATCGCGATCCGCTCCGGTTCCCACGAGGCGGTCGCGGAGCTGGCGGCCGAGGCCGACGTCCCGGTCGTCAACGCGCTCACCCCGCTCCACCACCCCTGCCAGGCGCTCGCCGACCTGATGACGCTGCGCGAGCGCTTCGGTGAGCTCGCCGGCCTCCGCCTCGCCTACGTCGGCGACGGCAACAACGTCGCCCGCTCGCTGGCGATCGCCGGCCGGCTCGCCGACGTCGAGGTCACGATCGCGGCCCCCGACGGCTACCAGCTCGCCGAGCAGGACGCGCACGGTGCCAGGCTCACCGACGACCCGCGCGACGCCGCCTCCGGCGCCGACGCCCTCTACACTGACGTCTGGGTCAGCATGGGCGACGAGGGCGAGGCCCAGCGCCGCCGCGCCGCGCTCGCCCCGTACCGGCTCGACGACGACCTGCTCTCCATCGCCAAGGACGAGGCGGTCGTCCTCCACTGCCTGCCCGCCCACCCTGGCGAGGAGATCACCGTCGAGGCGCTCTACGGCTCGCGCTCCGCCGTCTGGGACCAGGCCGAGAACCGGCTCCACACGCAGAAGGCGCTGCTCGCCACGCTGCTCGCCGACCGGGACTAGGGACCGAGGAGGCGGACCCGCCGTGTACCCCGAGATCAGCCTCGGCCCGCTAACCATCCAGAGCTTCGGCCTGATGTTCGCGCTCGCCTTCCTCGCGGCGGGCGCCCTGATCGGCGTTCGCTTCCGCGAGCTCGGCAAGCCCGTCGACTGGGCCTACGAGATGGGCTTCGCGGCGCTGATCGGCGGCGTCGTCGGCTCACGCCTCTACTTCCTGGTCGAAAACTGGGACAGCGTCAGCGATGACCTGCTCGGCAACGTCTTCTCCGGCTCCGGCCTCGTCTGGTACGGCGGCGCGATCGGCGGCGCCCTCGCCGTCTTCGCCTGGGCCTGGTACCGCGGCTTCCTCGGCCTCGTCCTGCTCGACGTCGCGGCGCCGGCGCTGGCCCTCGGCTACGCGGTCGGCCGCATCGGCTGCCAGCTCTCGGGCGACGGGGACTACGGCCGCGCCTGGGACGGCCCCTGGGCGATGGCCTACCCGGACGGCACCGTCCCCACCACCGAGGAGGTCCATCCGACGCCGGTCTACGAGGCGCTCGCGATGGGCCTCGGAGCCTGGCTGCTCTGGCGGCTGCGCGACCGCTTCCGGCCCGGCGTCCTCTTCGCCCTCTACCTCGTCTACGCGGGGGCGGAGCGCTTCCTGGTCGAGTTCGTCCGGCGCAACGAGGACGTGGCGCTCGGGCTGACCACCGCTCAGCTCGAGAGTGCTGCGATGATGTTGGCCGGTGTCGTCTGGATCCTCGTGGTGAGGCGGCGCCACGGCAGGCTGGCTGTGTAATCATGCACAAATTCTTTTGAGGTAAACGGAGGAGACGCTGTGAGGACCCGAGGGAGTGCCGCGCGATGAGCGAGGCGAAGCCGATTGCGACGCTGCTCGAAGAGGCGACCGAGAGGATCGCCGCGGCCGGCTGCGACTCGCCGCGCAGCGACGCCGAGGCGCTGGTCGCCGACGGACTCGGGATGAGCGT
>DASWMG010000017.1:0-13342 GCA_036399875.1 Solirubrobacterales bacterium | reverse complement strand
ATCGCTCTCTTCGGCCTCATTGCCCTCGCCGAGCGGCGCGTCGTCCGTTGGCGATAGAAACCGGGCCATGAACCCGACCATGCCGCTCCGCGCCCTGCTCGCCACCCTCCTCCTGCTTGGCGCGCTCGCGCTCGCCGCCTGCGGCGAGAAGAGCGAGGAAGGGACCGGGCAGCCGCAGCCGTTCACGCTGACGCTCGACTTCTACCCCAACCCCGATCACGCCGGGATCTATATGGCCGAGCAACTCGGCTACTTCGACGAGGCCGGCCTCGACGTCTCGATCCAGACGCCGTCCGACCCCGCCGCGCCGATCAAGCAGGTCGCCGCCGCGCAGACCGATCTGGCGATCTCCTACGAGCCCGAGGTCGTGCTCGCCGCCGAGCAGGGGCTCGACGTGCTCGCCGTCGGCGCCCTCGTCGACCGGCCGCTGACCTCGATGATCTGGCTGAAGGATTCGAAAATCGGCGGGATCGCCGACCTGCGCGGCAGGACGATCGCCACCGCCGGCATCCCGTACCAGGACGCCTACCTGGAGACGATCTTGGCCCGGGTAGGCCTGACGCCCGCCGACGTGAAGACGGTCAACGTCGGCTACGGCCTGCTGCCGGCGCTGGTCGGCGGCCGTGCCGACGCGATGCTGGGCGGCTTCCGCAACGTCGAGGGCGTCGACCTGCGACTGCGCGGCAAAGCTCCGATCGTCACGCCCGTGGACCAGCTCGGGGTGCCTACCTACGCCGAGCTCGTGCTGGTCGCCAACCGCGAGGGGCTCGAAGACGATCCCGAGGCGATCCGCGTATTCCTCGCCGCGCTGGCGAGAGGCACCGCGGCGGCGGTCGAACGGCCCAACGAGGCGACGAAAGCCCTGCTCGACGCGAACCCCGATCTCGACCCGGAACTGACCAAGGCCGAGGTGGAGGCGACCCTGCCCCTGCTCTCCCGCGACGGCAGCCTGGACCCGGCCGCCTGGGAGCGCTTCGTCGCCTGGATGCGCGAGAACGACCAGATCTCCGGCGCGCCGGCCGCCTCCGACCTGCTCTCCGACGACTACCTACCGGGCCGCATTCCCGAGTAGGTCGAAGCTGCCGTCGCGCAGCAGCTTCGTCACGTTCTCGGGCGCCAGCGGGCGCGAGAAGAGATGCCCCTGGGCGAAGTCGCAGCCCAGGCGCCGCAGCTCGGCGAGCTGCGACTCGCTCTCAACGCCCTCGGCGATCGCGTCGAGCGAGAGGGCCCGGGCCATGCCGATCACCGCCTCGACGATCGCCGTCCGCTCCCGTTCGATCCCGAGCCCGTCGATGAAGGAGCGGTCGATCTTGAGCGCGTCGAGGGGAAAGCGGTTGAGGTACGCGAGCGAGGAGTAGCCGGTGCCGAAGTCGTCGAGGACCAGCCGCACCCCTAGCTCGCTCAGCGCCTGCAGGGTCTCCGTCGCCCGGGCCGACTCCTCGACCAGGACGCTCTCGGTGATCTCAAGCCGCAGGTTGACCGGGTCTAGGCCGGTCCGGGTGAGGACCTCGGCGACCGAGTCGGCCAGGTCGCGGCGGGCGACCTGGCGCGCCGAGAGGTTGACGGCAATGTCGAGCGGACGCTGGTCGGGACGGTGCTCGTGCCAGCCGAGGGCCTGGAAGCAGGCCGTTTCCTGCACCCACTTGCCGATCGGCTCGATCAGGCCGCTGTCCTCGGCTATGGCGACGAACTCGGCCGGGTCGAGCACGCCCCGCTCCGGGTGGCGCCACCGCACCAGCGCCTCAAGCGCGACGATCTCGCCGCTGTCGAGCGCGACCACCGGCTGGTAGCGCAGTTCCAGCTCGTCGCGGTCGAGCGCGTGCCGCAGCTCGCGCTCGACCTCGAGCCGGCGCATCGCGCGGGCCCGCATCTCCGCGTCGAAGACCTCGCAGCGGCCACGGCCGCCTTCCTTGGCCCGGTACATCGCGGCGTCGGCGTCGCGGATCAGCATCTCGGCGTCGACCGGTTCGCGGCTCGAGGGCCGTGCCACCGCGATCCCGATGCTCGCCGTGACGAAGTGATCGGCGCCGCCCATGCAGTAGGGCGCGGTGAAGGCGTCGGCGACGCGGCCGGCGATCGCGACGGCCTCCTCCTCGTCGGTGAGGCGGTCGACCAGGATGCCGAACTCATCGCCGCCGAAGCGGGCGACGATGTCGCCGGGACGCAGGTGGGAACGCAGCCGGGGCGCCACCGCCCGCAGCAGCTCGTCGCCGGCGTGGTGGCCGATGCTGTCGTTGATCAGCTTGAAGTGGTCGAGGTCGAGGAAGAGGACGCCGACGGGGGTGCCCGCCGCGGCGGCCCGCAGCAGCGCCTCGCGCAGCGAGTCGATGAAGCTGAGCCGGTTGGGCAGGCCGGTGAGGGCGTCGTGTAGGACCCGGTGGCGCAGCGCCTCATCGGCTGTGTGGCGCTCGAGCGCGTCGGCGAGCACGTTTGCCGAGGCCTGCACGAAATGGACGTCCTGCGGCGTGAAGCGGCTCGCCTCGGTCGAGTGGATGTCGAAGATCCCGAAGGGAAGCTGGGTGCCGGCGATCGGCACCGCCAGGCTGCTCCGCACCCCGAGCGCCTGCAGCGCCGGCGGCATCGAGAAGCGGCGCTCCGAGGACCAGTCGTCGACGATCACGTGCAGGCCGGAGTCGAGGGCGGCGCCCGCGTGCGAGTCGCGCGCGGCCGAGGCGCGCGGCTCGATCTTGATGCCGCTCGCCTCCTGGCCGGCGCTGAGCCGCAGTCGGCGTCCCTCGCGACCGGCCTCCCAGACGCAGGCCGCCTCTACGCCGTCGATCTCGGTCATCAGCGCGACCGCCTTCTCCCGCAGCGCGACCGGGTCCCCCTCCTGCAGGGCGTGCCGGCCGAGGCGCGCGACCGCCGCCTGCTGGGCGGCGGCGCGGCGCAGCTCATGCTCGACGTTCTTGCGCTCGGTGATGTCGTAGAGGACGCCGTGCCAGATCGGCGTGCCCCGCTCGTCGGGCTCGATCACCGCCTCGTCGAGGATCCAGACGACATCGCCCTTTCGGGTCACCATGCGGTAGTCGATCGGCGGTCCGGTGCCGCCTTCGGCGGCCTTGCGCGCCTCCTGCTCGAGCACGCCGGCGCGGTCCTCGGGGTGGAGCTGACGCACCCAGAGCCCGGGGTCGGCCATCCACTCTTCGGGGTTGTAGCCGAGGATCGCCTCGACCTGGGGGCTGACGTAGCGCCAGCGGCCGCGCTCGCCGAGCTCGCAGGCGTAGACGATCGCGGGCAGCCGCTCGACCAAGCGGCGATAATCGCCGCCTGCCGAGGAAATCTCATCTAGGAACTCGGTTACCTGGTCCTCAGGCCAGCCTCGATCCCGTCCCGCGTCGTCGTCGACCACACAGGACTATCGGCCGGCGACGGGGTTCCTTTATCCGTACAAGCCGGCGGTCCAGCAGCCGGCGAGGCCACGGAACGGCGCGTAGGGCGCGTAGAACTCCTCGACCTCCTCGACGGTGGCGCGGCGCCCGAGCCGGGCGAGGCGGCCAACCAGCTTCAGATAGATCAGGTCGCCGGCCGGCAGCGAGTCGGGGTCGCCGCGGCCGAAGAGGCCCAGACACTGGACGGTCCAGGGGCCGATCTCGCGCACCGCGAGCAGGCGCCGGTCGCCGGCCGGGTCGTCGAGATCGCAACGACCGGCGGCCGCGTGCGCCGCAACCTTGCGCAGCGCCAGCGAGCGTCCCGCCGAAAGCCCGAGCTGCTCAATTTCGGCCGGCGCGCGCCCGGCGATCGCCGTCGGCGGCGGTACGTCGCGCAGCGCCCCGCGCTCAGCTCCCAACCGCGGCCCCCAGCGGCCGACGATGCGACGCTGGATCCGCGCCGCCGCCCCGGTCTCGATCAGCTGCTTGACGACGGCCCAGGCCAGCGCCTCCCAAGGCCAGGGCCGGCGGCGCGGGCGACGGTGCGGCTGCCGGCGCAGCGCTGGGCCGAGCAGGGGATCGCGGCGAAAGCGCCGGTAGAACTCACCGAGATCGTCGTCAACGCCTAGCGCGAAGCGCATCCGCTCGACCGCGGTTCGCAGCTCGGCCGGCCCGGCGGGCCGTGAGGCCGGCGCGGGCAGCGAGCGCGGCGGCGCGATCGCGGCTGGATCGACCGGCTCGGCGCGCAGGAGAACGCGTTGGCGAGCCGGTTCCCAGGCGCGGACCAGGACCGGACTGTCCTCGACGTGCAGCAGCCGCGAGGCGACCCCGCGCCGCACCCGCATCACGCCGTCCTCGCCGCCGTAGGAGGGCAGCCGGAAGGGCGAGGGTGGCCGGACCTCGACCTCGACGGGAGCGGCGCTCACCGGTTGCCGAGCAGGTGAACGTCGACCAGGAAGGAGCGGCTGGCGACGACCTTGCCCGGGCGCTCGCGGCGGCCGAAGCGGCGCGGCGACCGCGCCCGGCGCGAGGCGGCGGCGCCGACCGCGCGGACCGCGGCGACCGTCGCGGCGCCGGCGAGGACGCCGCCCGCGGCGGCGATCGCGACGTTGCGCGCCTCGCCGCGCAGAGCGGGCAGGGGCGCTTCCTCGCGCGGCAGGACGCGGACCTGAACCGGCTCCAGCTCCATTTCGCTCACCCGGCCGACTGTAGCGAGGGCGCCGGCCCGAGCGGCTTTTCGTAGATCCGGTAGCGCTTGACGACCGTGCCGCCCATCCCTTCCATCGCCCGGTTCATCGGCTTGTTGGTCTCGAGGATCCAACCCGTCTCGCCGCCGGGCACGCCGTCGGGGCTGGCGCTCTCCAGGTGCTTGAGGTAGAGCCCCGCGGCGACGCCCGTGTGCCGGTAGTCGTGCTTGACGCCGAGCGCGAAGACTCGGACACGATCGATCTTGCGCTTCGCCAGGAGGAAGCGCAGCCAGCCGAAGGGGAGGAGACGACCGCCGACCTTCGCCAGCGCCTGGTTGATGTCGGGGAGCGTGAACGCGACCCCCACCGTCTCGCCCTCCTTTTCGGCGATGAAGCCCCAGTCCTCGTGGAGGACCTGCTTGAGCAGCTTGGCGTGGAACTCAACCTCGGCGTCGGTCGCCGGCACGAAGCCCCAGTTGTCGGCCCAGGCCTCGTTGTAGACCTCGGTGAAGCGCCGCATCTCGGCGGGCAGGTCACGCTTGCGGAACTTGCGGATCGTGACCCCTTCGTCGTGCAGCGCTTTTTCGGCCGCGGCGTGGATCTCGGGCGTGAACTGATCGCCTTCCTTGAGCTCGCCCAGCTCCAGGTACCACATCAGCAGGTCCATGGCCTTGCCGTAGCCGAGTCCCTCCAGGTGCTCCTGGTAGAAGGGCGGGTGCCAGGGCTGGAGGATCATCGGCCGCCGCTCGAAGCCCTCGATCAGGAGCCCAAGCTCGTCGTTGGTGGTGAAGTCCATCGGCCCCAGGATCCGCTCGCGGCCGCGCTCGCGCAGCCAGCCCTCGGCCGCCTCCACCAGCGCCGCGGCGACCTCGCGGTCGTCGACGGTCTCGAAGAAGCCGAACATGCCGTCGTTGCCGCCCTGGTACTCGTCCCAGCGCTGGTCGATCTGGGCGGTGACCCGGCCGACCGGCTCGCCGTCGCGTTCGGCCACGAAGTACTCCGCCTCGGCGTGCTCGAAGTACGGGTTGCGGCCGCGGTCGAGGAACTGCATGCGATCGAAGATCAGCGGCGGCACCCACTGCGGATGGTCGCGGTGCAGCCGGAAGGGGACCTTGACGAAGCGCTTCAGCTCGCGCTTGTTGCGAACGGGCCGGATCGTCACGCTTGCCAAGGGAGCCGGAACCTACACTCTGCGCATGAGCGAACCGGCGAAGGCCGAGCCCGGGGCCTCGCGCGCGGCCGTCGACGTCTTCGCCAAGGCCCGCGACCACGACCGGCTCGAGCAGTTGGAAGCGGCCCGCGAGCACGACCTCCTCCCCTACTTCCGCCTGCTCACCTCTCAGGCTGGCCCGGTGGTCGAGATGGAAGGGCGCGAGACGATCATGCTCGGCTCCAACAACTACCTCGGCCTGACCGGCGACGAGCGGGTCAAGGGCGCGGCGCGCGAGGCGCTGGAGACCTACGGGACCGGCGTCACCGGCTCGCGCCTGCTGAACGGGACGACGCCGCTGCACGTCGAACTCGAGCGCGAGCTGGCCGAGTGGATGGGGACCGAGGACGCGATCGTCTACACGACCGGCTACCAGGCGAACGTCGGCTGCATCGGGACGATCCTCGGCCCCGGCGACACGGTGATCTGCGACTCGGGCAACCACGCCTCGATCCTCGACGGCTGCCGCCTCTCCGGCGCCAAGCTGCGGCCCTTCCGCCACAACCGCATGGAGAAGCTGGAGAAGATGCTGGTCCGCGCCGGTGAGGACGGCGGCGGCGTCCTCGTCGTCGTCGACGGCGTCTTCTCGATGGAGGGCGACCTCTGCGACCTGCCCCGCATCGTCGAGCTCTGCCAGGCCCACGGGGCCCGCCTGATGGTGGACGAGGCCCACGGCGCCGGCGTGCTGGGCGCGCGCGGGGCCGGCGCCTGCGAGCTGTTCGGCCTCGAGGACCGGGTGGACCTGCGAATGGGCACCTTCTCCAAGAGCCTCGCCTCCTGCGGCGGCTTCATCGCCGGCCCGGCCGACGTGATCGAGTACCTGCGGATCTCCTCGCGCTCCTTCGTCTTCAGCGCCTCCGCGGTTCCGGCCGCGGTCGGGGCGGCGCTGGCGGCGCTGCGCACGATCCGCTCCGACGGGCCCGCTCTCTTCGAGGCCCTGCTCGGCAACGCCGAGTACCTGCGCGAGGGGCTGCGCGCACTTGGGCTGAAGGTGATCGAGCCGGGGACCCTGCCTGACGGCAGCACCGCGACGACGCCGGTCGTGCCGGTGATCGTCGGCAACGACTGGCAGGCGGTGCTGCTCTGGAAGGCGCTCTTCGAGGCCGGCGTCTACACCAACGTCGCGATCCATCCCGCGGTGCCGCCGGGCGGGGCGCTGCTGCGGACCAGCCTGATGGCGACCCACGAGCGGGGCCACCTCGACCGCGCCTTGGAGACGATCGCCCAGACCATCCAAAACTTCCCTGACCTTCCGCGCGGCTGAGTCGCCGCGGCCGGACCGAACGAGAGGCGCACCGATGTACCCCAGTCGGGGTACTTTCGGGCTTGTCCAAAACTGGACAAGCCGCGAGCGCCGAGAAAAAGATGCTCTTAGCGACCGCACCCCCGGCCGATTGACGTTCTCGGGTTGACGCGGTTGGGGCCGAGCGCATAGCTTGGCCTCCGCGCCGGACCGCCGCCGGGAACAGTGAGAGCGGGACGGTGCGACCCAGTCAGTTCAACCCCAAGACCCAAGGGAGGATTTTCCGTGGAAGCAGCTTCAATCGCCCCTACCTCGACGACCGCCTCGGCCGTCCAGATTCCCCAGCACATGCAGGCGCTTGCCCGCGCCAACCGCGTGCGGCTGGCCAGGGCCGAGCTGAAGCGCTCGATCGGCCGCGGCGACGTCGACGTCGCAGACGTGATCCGCGACTGCCCCTGGGAAACCGAGAGCATGACCCTCGCCGAGCTGCTGACCAGCCAGCGCCGCTGGGGCCGTACCCGCGCCCGCAAGCTGCTGCAGAGCCTCGGGCTCAGCGAGAACAAGAAACTCGGGACCCTGACGCCGCGCCAGCGCGCCCTGCTCTCGAGCGCCCTGAACGCGAAGACGGGCGAAGTCGTCTTCGCCTAGCGAACCTTTACGGACAGCCCGCCAGAGGCCTTGCGGAACCCCTTCCGCAAGGCCACGAAGGCGGCGACGAAGGCGGCTACGCCCCCCGCCAGGGCGATGGCGAGGATGGTGCCGGCCGCATAGAAGAGAAGGCCGGTGACGAGGACGAAGGCGACTCCGGCCAGGAGCGTGGTGTGCGAGCGGTAACCGGCGAAGTGCTCGCGCACCGAGACCTCCAACCCGCCGAGCGCTCCCAGCACCGCCCCGACCGCGATCGCGGTCGGACTCTGCCCGGCGAAGCCGATCGCGAGCACGACGATGCCGGCGAGGATGGTCAGCTCGGCGAGCGGGAAGGAGCCCCAGGGCGCCGGTGGCCGCTCGTCGGCCTTCGGTCTAGCGCTCAACGGCCGCAAGCCGCCCGGGTAACGGGCATCCGGACGAGATCCGCACCCGCCACCAGCCCATCAGCATGCCGAGCACGCCGAAGCGGGGACGGGAGTGCCAGTGGCCGCAGCCCGGCTCGCCGATCGCGTCGCGCGAGATCCGCAGCCACTTGTAATCGGCCGGGGTCGCGAGCATGCGGTCGAGCAGCTCGCGGTTGCGGGCGTCCTCGTCGGCCCGCTCTCTGAGCGCGGCGCGACCGTCCTCGACGCGCGTCGCCAGGGCGTCGCGCAGCGCCTCCAGCTCGCCGAGGTCGAGCGCCCTGCCCTCGCGGGAGACCGCGGGCGCGCTGGACGCTATCTCCACCCGCGGGAAGCCCTCGGCGGCAAGCGCTGCCAGGTGGTGCTCGAGCCGGCCGATCTGGCGCCGCAGCTCAGCGCGGGCGCGCAGCTCGTCGGCGCTGCCTGGCTGCGCGAACTGGATCTCTCGATTGAGAACCTGCGGCATGCACCACCGAGTGTAGCCGCCGTCAGGCGGATTCAAGGGTCGTTTCCACCATCCACAGCGCCTCCTCGACGGCGATCTGCGGCACCGCGCCGACCTGGATCGCCGCTATCGCGATCCGCCGCGTCCCCTTCTCCACCCCATAGCCCTCGCCGGTCATCCCGAAGAGGAGGCCGACCGGCGCTCGCTCATCGGCGATCGTCAGCGTTCCGCGCGGCAGCTCGCCCGGCCTCCCCGGCAGCGACTCGCCCGGCGCCGAGTCGCGGATGGAGAGGGCCCCGGCGAGCCGGTCGGCGTCGAAGGCGCGCAGCGCCACCCCGGTCTCGACGGTGGCGATCGCCAGGGCGTCGACCGGCAGGCCCTTGGTGACGAAGCCGCCGTCGCGGAGGCGATCGAGGGCGAGCTGCTCGACCGGCGTGCGGGTGCGATCGGGGTCGAGCCCGATCTGCCGAAAGAAGACGCGGTAGGCCCAGGGGATCGGCCGTTCGCGCAGGTGGATCGCGTGCGACCCGTAGAAGCGGTCCGAAAGCTCGCGCAGGCGCCGGCGCACCGGCTCCGGGCTGCGTCCCGGCGAGCCCTCCACTTCGATCCAGGCGATGCCGAGGCCGGGAAACTCGGCGGCCAGGTGCGGCGCCACCCAGCCCTGGGTCACGAGGCCGCCGCCCTCCGCGTCGCCCGCAGCAGCGCCTCGATCCTGGCGGCAAGCTCGGCACGACCGAGCGTGCCGATGCTCGCGTCGTAGAGCGTCCCGCCCGGATATGCGTAGGCGACGGTCGGGCACAGGCCGACGCGGTAGAGGCGGGCGACGGCGCCGTCACGGTCGTAGCCGACCGGCATCTGCCAGCCGCGCTCCTCGAGGAGCTCGCGAACCGTGTCGCGATCGTCGCGCAAGTTCAGCGAGAGGAAGCGCACCCGGTCACGGTAGCGGCCATAGAGCGAGTCGAGGACGTCCTGCTGATCGACGCACTCGCCGCCCCCCTTGCTGAACCAGAAGCTGAGCACGAGGGGGCGGTCGAAGAAGTCGCAGACGCGGATCGCGTCGCTGCCCTCGACCCGGCAGGCGGGGGTGCGGCGGGCATCCTCCGGGCACGGCACCTGGGAGGTTTCGCAGTCGTCCTGGGCGACGTTGGCGTCGCCTTCCAGCGGTCCGCTCGCGACCGGGACGGCGAACTCGGGCAGCGGCCAGCGCGGCGGCTGCTCGTCGAGGCCGAGGGTGCCGCTGTCCTGATCGCCCACTTGGCTCACCAGAGCGACGACGATCACCGCTCCCAGCAACAGGCCGGCTATCGCCGTGTAGCGATCCCTCATCGCCTCTCCTCGACCCAGAGCAGGATGGCCGGCAGCGCCACCATCACCGCCGCCAGGGCGGCGGTGAGGTCGATCACGGTGACGAGACCGAAGTCGCGCAGCATCCGGACGTCGCTGACGACGAGGACGGCAAAGCCGACTATCGCGGTGACGCCCGAGGCGAGGACGGCCGCGCCGGTCCGCTCGTAGGCGGCGGCGACCGCCTCCTCAGGCAAGGCGCCCCCGGCTCGCTCCTCGTGGAAGCGAGCCGCGAGCAGGACGCTGAACTCGGTTGCGATCGCGATCGTCAGCGCCCCGAGCGCCGCCGACATCGGGTTGAGCGGCACGCCCAGCAGCCAGACCACCAAAGCCCCCCAACCCGTGGCCAAGACGATCGGCGCCAGGGGGACCAGCGCCCGCCGCGGAGAACGGTACGCGGCGAGCAGCACCAGCCCCACCGCCAGCAGCCCCGCCAGCGTCAGCCAGTAGCGACCCCCAGATAGGTCAGACGCGGCCCACGCCGCGATCACCGGCACCCCGGCCAGCTCCACCTCCACGCCCTCTGGCGGCCCACCGGGCTCCCCCGCCCCGCCGATCTCGTCCTTAACCCGCTCGATCAAGTCCTGCTGCTCGTCCAGATCCTGCGCCCGGATTCCGAAGCTCAGCAATGCCGTCCCGCCCGGCAACCCCGTCTCCACATCGAGCGTCGCCAGCTTCTCCAGGTCGTAATCGGGCACCAGCCGCAACGTGCCCCGGACCCCGTCCCGCGTCAGCCCGCCATCGCCAGCACCCACGAGGTCCGACAAAGCCGGCCCTGGACACAGCTCCGCCTCCAAGCAGCTCGGGCTCTTCCCGGCATACCCCCCGGCCTCCAGCGCCCGCTCTTTGAACCCAGCCATCCATTCCAACGTCGCTGGGTTAGTTAAGTCGTCAGCTCTTATCGCGACATCCAGCTCCCCCGAGACGCCGGTCGCCTCCTGCACCTCGTTCAGGTCCCGCACGACCTCGACATCCTGCGGCGCCAGCTCGCGGATGTCGGACACCGTCTCGACCTGCGTCCCCAGCCCCCACCCCAAGACCGCGAGCCCTACTCCGATCAGCAGCACCTTCCTCGGGCGGGTGGCATGGAGATCTGGGGTCCTCGCCCGCAGCTTGCGAGGACGAGGATCCCCATCTCCATGACAGGACCCGCCCGCGCCAGCGCCCGGCCTGAGGCCAAGAGCCGCAAACCCCACGGTGAGCGCGAGCAAGAACGCGACCCCGATCCCCAGCACGAGCAGCCAGCCGAACTCGCGGACCATCGGCGTAGGCGAGAGCTGCAGCGCGAGAAATCCTGCCCCGGTCGCGAGAGCCGCGGTCGCAATCGTCGGGCCACCCCGAATGGCGGCGTGGCGCGCCGCCTCAACCCCGCTGCCGCCGGCCTCAACCGCCTCGTCATAACGCGCCTGGAACTGGATCGCGTAATCGACCGCGAGCCCGATCAGGATCGGCAGCACCGCGATCGACGCCAGGGTCAGATCGCCGCCCAATAACTTCAGGAGGCCGAAGGTAAGCGCCGTCGCCGCCAGCGCGACGCCCAACGGCAGCAGCTGGAACCTCGAGCGGAAGACGAACCGCAGCGCGAGGGCCATCGCCAGCACGGCGACGATGAGGAGGACGACCAGGGCGTCCTCGAGCGCGTCGGCGACGCCGTCGATCACGACCGGCACCCCGGAGACGACGTAGCGCCCGCCGTGCAGCGCGAAGCAGGGCTCCGGCTTTCCCTTGAACCTGCACTCGGGCCGCGGCGCCGTGTCGAAGACGGCGGCGCGGATCAGGTCGATCGCCTGGCGCCTCTCCCCTTCGCTCAGGTCCGGCTTCAGCCGCACGACGATCTGGGTCGTGCGCCGGTTCGGGAAGAGGTAGGCGAGGCGGGCCTTCGGCGTCGCCCGCTGGCGGCGTAGGTCGAAGACGACCGCGGCGAGGAAGTCAGGGTTGCCGAGGCTGGGCGCGCTGGTGATGCCGTAGCGCGCGGCGAAGGAGAGCAGCAGCTCTCTCAGTTTGTCCGGCGGCACGCGCTCGACCAGGCGGCGCAGCTGGCGGCCGACCTGGATCGTCGCCTCGTTGAGAAAGGTCGCGGGCCCGACCACGGACTCGACCGGTTCGAGCCGCGCCAGCTCCGCGCACGGCCCCGGCAGCGGCTCCGCCCCCTGCGGCACCTTGGCCGCCAGGCACCCCTCCAGGCGCAGCAGGCGCCCCAGGTTCGCGGTCAGGACGAGTTGCTGCAGGTCGCCCTCGGCGACCACGACCACCGGTTCCTCGCCAAACGCCTCGCGCAACTCCTGGGTCGCGCGATAGCTGGCCGTGTCGCGGTCGACCAGCGTGTCGGTGCCGGCGTCCGTGGGCAGTTGGGTCGCCAGCACCCCAGCTCCCACCGCGAGGAAAATCCCGATCCCGAGCACCAGCCGTGCATGCCGCACGGCCCACCCCGCAACTGATGCCAAAGTCAATCCATCGAAAGCGGACCCGATACGTCCGCGTTCAGGAACTGATGCACGAACTGGTTTTCGGAGTCGAACAGTTCCTCTTTCGGCCCGGACTCGACGATTTTGCCGTTCCAGAGGACGGCGATGAAGTCGGATATCCGCCGCGCCGTGTTGAGGTCGTGGCTGATCACCAGGTAGCAGCCGCCGTTCTCGGCGTGGACCTCCCGGATCAGCTCGCAGAGCAGCGCCGTCCGCACCGGGTCGAGCCCCGAGTCGGGCTCGTCGAACATGACGATCGCCGGTTCCAGCACCAGCGCGCGAGCGAAGCCGGCGCGCTTGCGCATGCCGCCCGAGAGCTCGTTCGGCATCTTGTCGCCCGCCTCGCCGAGGCCGACCTCCTTGAGGCGGCGCGAGACGATCTCGGTGACCTCGTCCTCGCTCTTGTCCGTGTGCTGGCGGAGCGGGAAGGCGGTGTTGTCGAAGACGTTCATCGAGCCGAAGAGCGCGCCGTCCTGGAAGAGGACGCCGAACTTCTTGCGCATGTCGAACAGGTCCTGGTCGGCCATCTCCGGCACGGACTCGCCGTGCACGAGCACGTCCCCCTCGTCGGGGTAGAGCAGCCCGACCATGTGGTTGATGCAGACCGACTTGCCCGTGCCTGAGGGCCCGAGGATCATGGAGATCTTCCCGTCCGGGATCCCCATGTTCAGGCCGCGCAGGATCTGGTTGCGCCCGAACGCCTTGTGCACGTCGATGAACTCGACAGCGGCCTTCGCGCCACTCGGGCGCTTGACGCCGGTATGCCAGCGGTACTCGTCATCCGCCGACCCGGAGGCCGGCGGATGGGAGCGCTGAGCGTCAGCGAACACGGCGTTCGATGCTACAGGTGGGCGGTCCGGCGACGGCCCGCTTCAGGCGCCCTGGTACGCGGCCTCGGCCGCCTCGCGCGCCGCCAGGGCCTCGGCGAGCTTGGGGTCGTCCTCCGCGGGCGCCGGCTCCGGCTCCGGCTCGGCGGCGGGCTGCGCCTCGGCAGGCGGCGGCGCCGCCCGCGGGGCGCGCAGCCTGATCGT
>DASWMG010000016.1:0-9098 GCA_036399875.1 Solirubrobacterales bacterium | reverse complement strand
CGAGGCGCTCCTCGTCCTCGGCGGGGACGATCACGGCGATCTCCGCGGCCAGCTCGCCGGCCTCGGCGGTCGCCAGCGCCCCGGGTGCGAGCGAGCGCAGCGTGCGCATCGCCAGGCTAAGCACGCGGGCGCGCCACTCGCCGGTCTGGGCGGCGCGGGGAGCGGCGCGGACCAGCAGCGCCCCCGCGCCCTTCTCGAGGTCGGCGCCGAGCTCGGCGCCGCGGGCGACGATGTCGCCGCGGTCGGTCACCTGGCGGCCGAAGACGGCGGCGACGAAGGCGCTCGCGACCTCCTCGCTCTCCCATTCGGGCGCCCGCGAGCGCTCCATCTCCAGCGCCAGCAGGGTGGTCACCATCCGCGCGATCGCCGGCTCGGGCGGGGCGGGCGCTCGGTAGCGCAGCTCGCCGACGGCGCTGTCGGCAACCCGCAGCTCGACCGTCGTCACCTTCTCGCCTCCCGCCAGCAGCTTCCGCTCCTGGTCGGGCGAGGCGCCGGCCACCGCCAGGACCGCGCCGGAGCGGTCGATCAGGGCGACGCTGGCATCGAGCACCCGGGCCGCGGCGCGCGCCACCGCGGGCAACCCGGCGCCCGACTCGACCGCCTCAGCTAAGGAATCAAGCGAAGACCCATCCCGGTGGGGCTGGAACGTCTTGTACTTTTTTTGCTGCGGCATTTTCGGACGGCCGTCAACTGTCTTCAAAAAAAGTTAAGTGGAAGCCCTGCCGGATGGGTCTTAGCCGAACAGGTTGGCGATGTCGTTGTAGTAGTAGACGACAGCCACCCCGGCGACGACGCCGATCACGAGGAGGGCGGCTAAGACGAACAGCGAGAGGACGCCGGCCGCCGCCTTCTCCCAGATGCGCCCGTACGAGCTGACCGCCGGGACGAGGATCAGGCCGACGTAGGCGGCGAGGCAGATCGCCGCCGCGACGCCGAACAGCAGGTAGTCATCCCCGATCTTCTGAAGTGCGAACGGCAGCGACATCGGGCTCATTCTGGCGCACCGGCCCGTCCGAAGAGCGGACCGTGCCGATGACGAGCGCGACGGCGGCGCAGAGCGAGAAGGCGGCGGCGCCCAGCCCCCAGCCGGCGTTGACGTCGCTCAGGTAGTGGAGGTCGAGGTAGACGCGCGAGAGGCCGACCAGGGCGGTGAGGGCGATGCCCGCCGCGACGAGGAGCGCCCCTCGCGCCATCCCGGCCCGCAGCCGCATCACGATCGTCACCGCCAGCCAGACGTAGAAGGTCGAGTAGGCGGCGTGGCCGCTCGGAAACGACGAGCCGGCGGTGTCGACCAGCCCGCCCTCGGGGCGTGGCCGCCCGACCTCCGCCTTGAGCTCGTGGACGCCGGCGAAGACGATGCCGAGGCCGACGGCGAGCACGCCGAGCTCGGCCCAGCGCCGCCGCCAGGCGAGCAGCGCGGCGCACAGAGCGGCGAGCGGCAGGACGACCGCGAGCGAGCCGAGCTTCGTCACCGTCTTGGCGATATCGACCAGCCAGCCGCTGCGCAGCTCGCCGGCCAGGTCGAACGCCGTCACGTCGCCCGGGGTCGGCCCCGCGTCGCCGCTGACGATCGCGGTGTAGCCGACGACGGCGAAGCCGGCGACCGCGAGGATCGCCATCAGCGACGTGAACTCGAGGCCGAAGGTGCCGCCGGGCGTCACCCGATCCCAGAGGAAGCGGAACTGGGGCTGGAAGCGGCGCGACAGGACGACCAGCCAGCGCGTCGCGCGGTGACGCTCCATCCAGCGCACGGCGGCGCGCCGGTTCTCGGCCACGCGAAGCCGTCGGTACAGGTAGACGCCGCCCACGGTCACCGCGATCACGACGCCCAGCAGGAAGGCGCCGCGTCCGGCGTACTTCGCCGCCTCGTCGACGCTGCGCGAGAAGACGTACCCGATCAGGATGTGCGCCGAGGACCAGATGCCGGTGCCGAGGACGCTGTAGGGGACGAAGTCGCGGTAGCGCATCCCCGAGCTGCCGGCGATGAAGGGAGCCAGGGCACGGACGAGGCCGACGAAGCGGCCGATGAAGATCGTCTTGCCGCCATGGCGCGAGAAGTAGTCCTCGACCCCTTCGAAGCGCTCGTGGCCAAGGCCGAAACGCGGCCCGTGACGCATCACGAAGCCGCGGCCGAGCCGCCGCCCGATCAGGAAGCTGGTCGTATCTCCCGCCCACGCCGCGAACCAGGCGATGCCGATCAGGATGTAGACGTCGATCGCGCCCTGGCCGGCGACGGCGCCGCCGAGCAGCATCACCGTCTCGCCCGGGACGACGAGGCCGACGAAGGCTCCCGTCTCGGCGAAGGCGAAGACGCCGACCAGCAGGTAGGTCCAGGCGCCGAGGGTGTTGGAGATGTCCTCGAGCAGTTGTTGGAGTTCGTCGTGCGGGACGACGCGGCTGATCAGGTAGTAGACGGCGGCGATGCCGGCGGCGATCGCGAGCAGGGCGAGGCGACGGCGGCGGCGCTCTTTCGGCAGGGCGATCTTCATCGAGCGCAGAGTCTCAGGGTGCGCGGCCGGCTTCGCAGACGATCGCGTCGTCGCGGCCGAGCGCGATCGCGGCGCGCTCGGCCTCGGCGAGAGTCGGGAAGAGGCCGAAGACGGTCGGGCCGGAGCCGGTCTGGAGGGCGAGCGGGGCGCCGGCGGCGCGCAGCGCGTCGAGCGCATCGCCGATGTCGGGGCGGAGCGAGCGGGCGGCGGGCTCGAGGTCGTTTTCGAGCAGTTCCACGTAAGCGAGCGGCGAGGCGCCATCGCCCGCCGCATCGCGCAGGCGGTCGGCGAGCGCGTCCAGCTCGGCGGCGCTCCTGCCGAGCCCGAGCCGGTCGGCCTCGGCGAAGACGGCGGCGGTGCTGAGGCCGCCACCGCCGGGGAGCAGGACGACGGCGTGCGGCTCGGGGTCGGCCAGCCGCTCGACCCGCTCGCCGGCGCCGCGGACGAGCGAAAGCGCCGGGTCGAGCTGGGACGGCACGTCGGCGCCGAGCTCGGCGGCGAGAGCTGGCAGATCCCTTGCCATCGGTGCCCCCATTGGCGCGTAAGTCGGAATATCTCCGACTAACGCGCCAGTCGCGGCCAGGCGCAGCACCGCCGCCGCGTCGGCGCTGCCGCCGCCGAGCCCGGCGGCGATCGGAATGCGCTTCTCGATCTCGACCCGCAGGGGCGGCGCCTGCCAGCCGCGCTCGCGCAGCGCCGCGAGAGCGCGGGCGGCGAGGTTGTCGGCCGGGTCGCCCGGCACGCCCGGACAGACCACCTCGTCCGAGCGGGCGTTCTCCTCCTCGCGCTCCAGCTCGGAGACCTCGATCGTGTCGGCGAGCGCCAGCGGCTCGAACAGCGAGCAGAGCTCGTGCAGGCCGTCCTCGCGGCGCGGCCCGAGGAAGAGACAGAGGTTGAGCTTGGCGGGAGCGCTGAGAATCATCGGCCGAGGGACTCTGCCAGCGCCGCGAATTGGGCGGGCGCCAGCGACTCGGCGCGGGCGTTCTCGGGCAGCTCGATTTCGCGCAGGGCGGCGCGGACGGCCTCGATCGAGCCGGGCCGCACGTGCTCCAGGGAACGCGCGAGCGACTTGCGGCGGTGGGCGAAGGCGGCGCGGACGAGGTCGCGAGTCGCCGCGTCCGCCGCCGGGCCGGTGCGCCGCAGCGCCAAAATCGCGGACTCGACCCGGGGCCTCGGTTTGAAGACCGCGGGATCGACCGTCCGCACCAGCTTCACCTCGCAGGCGAGCTGGACGAGGACGCTCGGCGAGCCGTAGGTGCGGCTGCCCGGCGCGGCGCGCAGGCGGTCGGCGATCTCGCGCTGCACCATCACCGTCCAGCGGCGCAGGCACGGCAGCTCCTCGATCGTCCGCAGCAGCAGCGGCGTCGCCACCGAGTAGGGCAGGTTGGCGACCATCGCCGTCGGCGCCGGGTCGAGCGCGCCGAGGTCGATCTTCATTGCGTCCCCCCAGTGCAGGTCGACGTTGGGACGGGACGCAAAGGCCGCCAGCGCCGACTCCAGGCCGCGATCCAACTCGACGGTGTGGACGTGCCGGGCGACACCCGCGAGGCGGTCGGTCAGGACCCCCTCTCCCGCGCCGACCTCCAGAACCACGTCGTCGGGCGAAGGTTCCGCGTCGCGCAGGATCGCGTCGAGCAGGTTGGGATCGGCGAGGAAGTTCTGCCCGAGCCGGACCACGCGCTACCAGTCGAAGAGCCGGGCGGCGTTCGCCTCGACCGTGCGCTCCAGCTCCTCGTAAGGCACCCCCCGCACCTCGGCGACCAGCTTGGCCGTGTCGACGACGTAGGCCGGCTCGTTCGGCTTGCCGCGCATCGTCTGCGGCGCCAGGTACGGCGCATCGGTCTCGACCAGGATCAGCTCGCCGGGCAACCGCTCGGCCGCCTCGCGCAGCTCGTCGGAGGCCGGGTAGGTGACGTGCCCGGCGAAGGAGCAGTACCAGCCGCGCTCGGCAGCGTCGCGCCACCGCCAGGGGGCGGAGAAGCAGTGCAGGATCACCGGGACGCCGTCGGCGCTGGCGTCGAGCACCTTGAAGGTCTCGTCGCTCGCCGTCGTCTCCCCCTCCGGGTCGCGGCAGTGGATGACGATCGGCAGCCCGCGCGCGCGGGCGATCTCTATCTGCGCCTCGAAGGCGCGCCGCTGCTCGGCCGGCGTCGCCAGGTCGCGGTAGTAGTCGATGCCGGTCTCGCCGATCGCCCGCACCTTCTCGTGGGCGGCGAGCCGCGCGATCTCCTCCCCCATCGCGTCGGTGTAGCCGGAGGCGTCGGTCGGGTGGCAGCCGACACTGGCGAAGACCCCCTCGTGGCGCTCCGCCGCCGCGACCGCGGTCGCGTTCGTGTCCTCCTCGCCACCGCCCGCATGGGCGCTGCGGCCGAGCCCGACGTTGAGCATCCGCGTCACCCCGGCCTCGCGGGCGCGGGCGACGACGTCGGCCTCGGCGTCCTCACAGAGGAAGAGGTGGGTGTGCGAGTCGATCATCGAGGCGCTCAGCGTACTTGCGGGCTGGAAACGAATTCTCCCTCGGTAGCCTCTTCTCACACATGCCCGAGCGCGATTTCATAGCCGCGACCAAGGAGCGCGTCGTCGTCTTCGACGGCGGCATGGGCGCGACCCTGGAGCAGTTCGACCTCACGCAGGAGGACTACGGCGGCCTCGAGGGCAAGTGCCACGAGGCGCTCGTGCTCAATCGCCCCGACGTGATCGAGGGCGTCCACGCCTCGATGCTCGAGGCCGGCGCCGAGGTGGTCGAGACCGACACCTTCCAGGGCTCGCGGCTGAAGCTCGACGAGTGGGGACTGGGCGAGCACACGCTGGAGATCAACCGCAAGGCAGCCGAGATCGCCCGCGGGGCGGCCGGCGAGGACCGCTTCGTCGCCGGCTCGATCGGGCCGACCGGCTTCCTGCCCGCCTCCGACGACCCGACCCTCGGCGACATCTCGTTCCGTCGCCTGGTCGAGGTCTTCG
Organism: Solirubrobacterales bacterium; assembly: GCA_036399875.1. Lineage (GTDB taxonomy): Bacteria > Actinomycetota > Thermoleophilia > Solirubrobacterales > 70-9 > VRUE01. Next base: position 3,648 of record DASWMG010000016.1, on the reverse strand, counting down.
CCGAGCAGGCGCGCGGCCTGGTCGAAGGCGGCGCCGACCTGATCATCATCGAGACGGCGCAGGACATCCTCGAGGTCAAGGCGGCGATCTTCGGCGCCCGCGAGGCGTTCAAGGAGACGGGACGGACGCTGCCGATCCAGACCAGCGTCTCGCTGCTGCCGCAGGGAGGCAAGATGCTGCTCGGCACGGACATCTCGGCGGTGCTGGTGACGCTGGCCGCGCTCGACGTCGACGTGATCGGGCTCAACTGCTCGACCGGTCCCGAGGACATGCGCGACGCGATCCGCTACCTCGGCGAGCACAGTCCGCTGCCGGTCCACTGCATCCCCAACGCCGGCCTGCCGCTGCAGGGGCCCGACGGCGAGACGATCTTCCCCGAAGAGCCCGGGCCGCTGGCGGCGACGCTGGGCGAGTTCGTCGAGCGCTACGGCGTCGGGCTCGTCGGCGGCTGCTGCGGTACGACGCCCGAGCACATTGCGGCGATCCGCGAGCGGGTCGACGGCCGCGTCCCCGGCGAGCGCCCCGCCCCCGGCCCAATCCAGGTCTCCTCGATGATGACCGCGACCCCGCTCGTGCAGGAGCCGCGCCCGACCCTGGTCGGCGAGCGGGTCAATTCGCAGGGCTCGAAAAAGGCGAAGGAACTGCTGCTGGCCGACGACTACGACGGCCTGGTCCAGGTCGCCGAAGACCAGGTCGAAGGCGGCGCCCACGTGCTCGACGTCTGCGTGGCGCTGACCGAGCGCGCCGACGAGGACGAACAGATGAAGGCCGTGGTCGAGCGGGTCTCGCTGACCCAGCCGGCGCCGATCCAGGTCGACTCGACCGAGCCCGAGGTGATCGAGGCGGCGCTGGAGCAGATTCCCGGCCGGGCGATCGTCAACTCGATCAACCTCGAGGCGGGCCGCGACAAGGCAGACCGCGTGATCCCGCTCGCCAAGGTGCACGGCGCGGCGCTGATCGCGCTGACGATCGACGAGGTCGGGATGGCGAAGACGGCCGAGCGCAAGGTCGAGATCGCCAAGCGCATCCGCGACATCGCCTGCGAGGAGCACGGCCTCGACCCCGAGGCGCTGATCTTCGACGCGCTCACCTTCACCCTCACCACCGGCGACGAGGAGTGGAAGCCCTCGGCAGTCGAGACGATCGAGGGCATCCGCCGCATCAAGGCCGAGATCCCCGGCGTCAAGACCTCGCTCGGTGTCTCCAACGTCTCCTTCGGCGTCGGCCAGCCCGCGCGCGCCGTCCTCAACTCGGTCTTCCTCCACCACTGCGTCGAGGCGGGGCTCGACCTGGCGATGGTCAACCCCAACCACATCACCCCCTACAGCGAGATCTCAGACGAGGAGCGCGAGCTGACCGACGACCTCGTCTTCAACCGGCGCGACGACGCGCTCGAGCGCTTCATCGCCCACTTCGAGTCCAGGGGCGAGCAGGCGGCCGAGGAGGTCGGCGACCCGACCGAGGGCATGGAGCCCGAGGAGGCGCTGCACTGGCACATCCTGCGCCGCCGCAAGGAGGGCGTCGAGGACTGGATCGAGCACTCGGTCGAGAAGATCGGCGCCGTCCCGACCCTCAACGAGGTGCTCCTGCCGGCGATGAAGGAGGTCGGCGACAAGTTCGGCGCCGGCGAACTGATCCTGCCCTTCGTCCTGCAGTCGGCCGAAGTGATGAAGCGCGCCGTCGCCCAGCTCGAGAACCACCTCGACCGCATCGAGGGCCACACCAAGGGCAAGGTCGTGATCGCGACCGTGTTCGGCGACGTCCACGACATCGGCAAGTCGCTGGTCAACACGATCCTCACCAACAACGGCTACACGGTGATCGACCTCGGCAAGCAGGTCCCGGTCGACACGATCATCGAGGCGGCGGTCGAGAACGACGCCGACGCGATCGGCCTCTCGGCGCTGCTCGTCTCGACCTCGAAGCAGATGCCGATCTGCGTGCAGGAGCTGCACCAGCGCGGCCTCAGCTTCCCCGTCCTGATCGGCGGCGCCGCGATCAACCGCGACTTCGGCCGCCGCACGCTCTACCCGCACGGCAAGGAATCCGACGACGTCTACGAGCCCGGCGTCTTCTACTGCAAGGACGCCTTCCAGGGGCTCGACACGATGGACGCGCTGGTCGACGAGGCGGCGCGCGCGTCGCTGGTCGAGCGGATACGCGCCGAGGCCCAGCAGCTGCGCGAGAAGCCAGTCGAGGTTGACGACTCGCCGCCGACCACCGATTCGAGCGTGCGCTCCAAGGCGCGCACCGACAACCCGATCCCCGAGCCGCCCTTCCTCGGCGTCCGCGACGTCGACGTAGACCTCGACGAGGTCTTCCCCCACCTGGACCGCCACGTCCTCTTCAAGCTGCACTGGGGAGGCAAAGGCGTCAAGGGCGAGGCGTGGCGGGCTCTGGTCGAGGGCGCCGACGGCGAGGAGGGCTTCGCGCCGCGCCTGGAGCGGATGTGGCGCGAGCAGGACTACTTGCAGCCGCGGGCGCGACTCGGCTACTTCCCCTGCAACGCCGACGGCAACGAGCTGGTCGTCTTCGACCCGGAGGACCCGGGGCGCGAGCTGGAGCGGCTCGTCTTCCCGCGCCAGCCAAAGCACGACCGGATCTGCCTCGCCGACTTCTACCGGCCGCTGGAGTCGGGCGAACGCGACGTGGTCGCGCTGCAGGGCGTCACGGTCGGCCCCGAGGTGACCGAGCTGATCGAGCGGCTGGAGCGCGAAGGCGAGTTCGCCGAGCAGCTCTTCGTCCACGGCCTCGGCGTGCAGTCCGCCGAGGGGCTGGCCGAGTGGCTGCACGCGCGGGTGCGCCGCGAGCTCGGCATCGACATCGACCAGGGCCGCCGCTACTCGTGGGGCTACCCGGCCTGCCCTGACCAGTCCGAGCACGAGAAGGTCTGGCGGCTGCTCGACCTCGAGGAGATCGGCATGACCCTCTCCGGCGGCTACGCCGTGATGCCCGAGCAGTCGACGGTCGCGATCGTCGCCCACCACCCGCAGGCCGTCTACTTCGGCATGAAGTCCGGCTTCATCCCCGAGGAGAAGGCGCCGGACGAACTGATCGCCGGAACCGAGCGAGGCGGCGTCGTTCCGCCGGAGAACGAGCCTGTCGAGGCTTAACGCCCCCGGCGCGCGGGTCCTGTCGCCGCAGGGGACCCACCACCCCTTCCGGTCGCTAAAGCGTCCTCAGGGGTGGTCCCCCCTGCGACGCCACCCGCGCGAGAAGCGGTTCGACTAGACGCGGACTCGCTCTCCGGCGGGACGCTCTTGGCCGAGGGGTTTCAAGCGGACGGGGGCCGCGGAGAGGGCTTGGACGCGGAGGTCGCCCCAGGTCACTCCCTCGCGGACCAGCGCCGGCAGGCCGAGGGCGACGGCGGTGGCGATCTCGACCGCCTGCAGGATGATCCCGTAGGCGAGCGCGTCGGCGTTGCCGATCCCGAAGCCGGTGTGCAGGACGCTGATCGTGGCGAGCTGGAAGACGCCGATGTTCGAAGGCGTCGCCGGCACGACCGCGGTCACGTTGACGGCGAAGAGGACCGCGGCGGCGGCGCCGATTCCGCCCTCGAGCCCGAGCGCCGCCAGCAGCGCCCAGCAGGCGGCGAGCTGGATCGCCCAGGCGCCGAGCTGCGCGCCGGCGGCCAGGGCGCCGCGGCGC
>DASWMG010000015.1:0-8652 GCA_036399875.1 Solirubrobacterales bacterium | reverse complement strand
AGGCGGGCAGCATCGCCGCGACCGAAGTCAAGAGCAACGGCGCCGCACAGCTGACCGCCTCGGCGATCGGTCCACTGGCGCCCGGCGCCTTCCACGAGGGCGAGGTCCTCGATGGCGACAGCCTCGCCGAGGGCCTCAAGGCCCTGTTCGCCGAGCACAAGCTCTCTAAGCAGGTCCGCCTCGGGATCGGCAACCAGCGCGTCGTCGTGCGCACCTTGCGCCTGCCGGCGATCGAGGACCCCAAGGAACTCGAGGCGGCGGTTCGCTTCCAGGCGCAGGAGCAGATCCCGATGCCGCTCGACCAGGCGGTGCTCGAGCACCAGGTGGTCGGCGGCGTCCAAGGCGAGGACGGCGCCTCTCCCCAGCTCGACGTGGTGGTCGTCGCCGCCCGCCGGGACATGATCTCGACCTTCTTGGAGCCGCTTCGCGGCGCCGGTCTCGAACCGGTCGGCGTCGATCTCTCCGCGTTCGCGATGATCCGCGCCCTCGCCGGCAGCTGGGAGGGGGAGGGCGCCGCGGGCGCCGACGGCGAGGAGCCGACCCGCCGCCTCGACGAGGCCGTCCTCTACTGCAACATCGGCGACGTCACGAACCTGGCGGTCGCGCGCGACCGCGCCTGCCTCTTCACCCGCGTCTCGCACGTCGGCCTCGAGGCGATCGCCGGCCGCCTGGCGAGCGCTCGGGGGCTGTCGCCGGAGACGGCGACGCAGTGGCTGGAGCACGTCGGCCTGGAGGCCGCGGTCGAGGAGATCGAGGGGGACCCCGAGGTGGTCGCCGAGTCGCGCCGCGCCCTCGAGGAGGGCGTCGCCGCGCTGAGCGACGAGATTCGCCTCTCGCTCGACTACTACGGAGCTCAGGAGGGCGCCGTGGGGGTCGGGCGCATCGTTTTCTGCGGGGCCGGCAGCTCGATAGCCGGCATGGCCGAGCGGATGGAGGGCCTCGGCCTGCCGATCTCGGTGGCGCGGCCCCCGGCGCTCGCGGCCATGGAGGACGCCGCCGCGGCGCGCCTCACCCTTCCCTACGGCCTGGCGCTGGAGAGCTGAGCGATGCGGCCGATCAACCTGATCCCGCCCGAGGACCGCCGCGGAGGCCAGGCGCCCCTGCGCAGCGGCCCGCTCGCCTACGCCCTCGTCGGCGCCCTGGTCGCGATCCTCGCCGGCGTCACCTCGCTGGTGCTGGTCGACAACCAGATCCAGGAACGCGAAAGCGAGGTCGCGCGGCTGGAGATCGAAGACGCTCGCGAAGCGGAGAAGGCCGAGCGCCTGGCCGCCTACGTCCAGTTCCGGGAACTGAGCGAACAGCGCGTGGCCACGGTTTCGAGCCTTGCCGACAGCCGCTTCGACTGGGAGCGGGTGATGCGCGAACTCGCTCTCATCCTGCCGAGCGACGCCTGGCTGGTGGAACTGTCGGCGAGTGCCGCTCCGAACTCCGGCGGCGGAGGCGATTCGGCCCTGCGCGCGAGCATCCCGGGGCCGGCGCTCGAACTGACCGGGTGCGCGGTCGGTCAAGAGGCCGTCGCCCGTTTCGTGACGGCTCTCAAGGACATCGACGGGGTGACGCGGGTCGGCGTCGAATCTTCCGACCTGCCTGAGAAAGGGAGCGCCACGGATTCAGGAGGGGGCGATCGAGACGCTGGCGACGAGTGCCGAACCCGTGAATTCATCGCCAAATTCGAGATCGTCGTGGCCTTCGACGCCGCGCCCGTTCCGGCGGCGGCGACGGGCGCTGCAACCGCCGTGCCCACCTCCACCAGCGACTCGTCCGAGAGCGCCGAATCCGAGGAATCCGAGGAAGGCGAATGAGATGAAGCTGGAGATGAGCTCCTCCAACCGCTTGATCGTCGCGGGACTCGTAGTCCTCGCGCTGGCAGCCGCCTTCTGGATGCTGCTCCTGAGTCCGAAGCGCGACGAAGCCAAGAAACTCGCCACGGAGGTCGAGCGCCTGGAGCTGTCGCTCGCCCAGCATGAGGCCGAAGTCGTCGAAGCGGAAGCGGCCAAAGACGAGTTCCCGACGCAGTATCAGCGCTTGGTCGTCTTGGGCAAGGCGGTCCCGGGCGACGACGACGTCGCTTCGCTGATGGTCCAGATAAACCGGATCTCGAACCGGGCGGGGGCCACCTTCCGCGAACTGCAGCTGATGCCCGCCGAGGGAAGCGGCGAAGCGACGAGCGCTCCGGCCGCCTCCACCACGGGGACCCCCGCTTCCCCGACCGAGGTCGCCGCTTCGCTGTTGCCGCTCGGCGCAGCCGTCGGGCCGGCGGGCCTCGGTGTAATGCCCTACGAGGTCACGTTCGACGGGCACTTCTCGCAAATCGCCACCTTCATCAAAGGCCTCGACACCTTGGTGAAGACGGATGACGACGGAGTGATCGTGGACGGCCGCCTTCTTACCATCGACGGCTTCACGCTGGAGTCGGATCCGGAGGTCGGCTTCCCCTGGCTTCAGGCGAAATTCGCCCTGACCACCTACCTGACCCCGCCGAGTCAGGGCACGGCCAGCGAAATCCCCGCGAGTCCCTCTACGACCACGACGGTCACCCCGGCCTCGGCCACCACCGGAGGAGCGCCATGAAACGGCCCAAGATCGGTCCCGAGCTGAAAATGCCGAAGCTGAAGAGGCCCGCGCTCGGCTCGTCCAGCCTCAAAGCGCCACCGTTCCTCGCCGACGTCTATTACGACCTGCGCGACCGTCGGCTGCTGCCGCTGGTGGCGCTCGTCGTTGTCGCCATCCTCGCCGTGCCGTTCCTGCTCGGCGGGTCCGAGGAGACGGCCCCGCTGCCGACCGCGACGGAAAGCGCGGTCGAGGAAGCGGAGCTCGAAGTCACCAGCGGCGAGACGCTCACGGTCGTCCAGGCCACCCCCGGCCTGCGCGATTACAAGAAGCGGCTTCGCGGCCGCACCCCGAACGACCCCTTCAAACAGAAATACACCAGCCTGCCGCCCGACGCCAAGCTGCAGAGCACCGTCGAGACCTCACCGACCGCTTCCGCCGAAGACACGAGCGAAGTGACGGTCACCGACGAAGGGGACGACGTCACGGTCGAAATCGACGAGCCAGGCGACTCGCCGGGCGCCGGCGGCTCACCGGGGAGCGGCGGTGGCTCCAAGGGGACGAGCGGGAACGCCGCTCCGACCGGCGACCAGTTCTACGCCTATCGCCCTGACGTCCGCTTCGGCCTGGCCGGCTCCGGTGAGCTGAGGACGTACACCGATCTGCCGCTCGCCAGCCTCCTGCCCAAAGAAAACCCGGTGCTCTTCTTCATCGGGGCGACCGAAACTGGCGACCGCGTCGTCTTCGACGTCTCCTCGGAGGTTGTCTTCGTCAAAGGCGAGGGCAAATGCATCGGCGGCCGCCAGTCCTGCGGGCTGCTCTTCATGCGCGCGGGCGAAGCGGTCACCATCCTCACCGAAAGCCCGGGCCGCACCTTCCAGCTCGCCGTCGACTCGATCGACTTCGTCCCCGTCGAGCGGCCGAAGGCGGCCAAGTCCTCGGTGGTCGGAGAGCCGCAAGTACCGGGCTTTTCGGCAGTGGGTCAGTTTCAAAAGCGCCCCAATCGCCCCTGATCCGGCGGTAGCTTCCTCTCCCACATAGACCGTAAAGCGCCCCCCGCGCAGCGCTAACTGCCGGGGGGCTGGCACCAGGAGGTGGAAGCTCCCGATGCAGCCAGATCGTAAGCGTGGCGAGTCGCGCAGGCACTTCGCAGTTCAGCGCGCGATCCTCGCCTTGGTCCTAGCGGGCGATCCCGTGGCGCGCACGCGCCCGGAACTCGCTCGCGAATTCGGAGACTCAGAGGCGGTGGGGCGGGCGGTGGCGTCCCTCCAGGACTGCGGCCTGCTCGAAATAAGGGGCGGCGAGTCGCAGTCGCTGTGGCCGACCAACGCAGCTCGTCAAGCCCACCGGCTGGAGGCGTGGTGAGTGTCGCCGAGCGGTTCGGGGCGAACCTGAAGCGCTGCCGCGAGCGCGCCCACGTCTCGCAGGAAGAGCTGGGGCTCCGCGCCTCTCTGCACCGCACGCAGGTCGGGGCGCTAGAGCGTGGCGACCATATGCCTCGCATCGACACGGCCGCGAAGCTGGCGGGCGCGCTCGGGATATCGCCTTGCGAGCTGCTCGACGGGATCGCCTGGAAGCCCGCTCGAACCGAGTCCGGCCGCTTCCTCGACGGGTAGCCTGTGGCCATGGCCAAGCGGTCCAAGAAGCCAGCGGACCTCAACCGTCTCGCCGCCGCCATCGTTGACGAAGCGGTCGATGAGACGCCCCAGGAGCCGGAGAGCCGGCAGGTCGAAGCCGGTCGAAAGGGCGGTAAAGCTCGCGCCGAGCGGCTAGGGCCTGAGCAGCGCTCGGAGATCGCTCGCAAGGCGGCGCTGGCGCGCTGGCGCAGCCCCTAAGCTCGCGAGGCTTTCGCCGGAACCGTGCGCTGTCCCGCTTTTTCGACAGCGTCACGCTGCCGGATCAGCTCATCCCACGTACTCGTTCGATCTCGTCGGACTTGGTTGAGAAGGCTGTCAATCCCCGCCCTACGGGTCAGGCTCGAACTAGTTGCCATCTGCATTTTCGCCAACTTCAACCTCCTCTTCGGTGATCCTTCCGATCACGACGGCTTCCGAGCCAGCGAGGTACTCCTCCAGCTCCTTGATAGCCGCCTTTTGCTCATCTGAACCCTTGCTGATGGGAAAAAACGAGTCGGCCTCCTCGGGGCTGATGACGAAGCCATGCTCGTTATAGCCGTTGACGAATCGCTCTGCGATTGACTCGGCCTCGCGTGGTGCGAAGTTCTTTTCGAGCAGTCTGACGCCGTACGCCTCAGCGACCTTCAAGAGGCGCGACTGCTTCGCGTAATGCACAGTGTCCACCTTCGCGAGCAGGGGAGTCATCATCTCCGCCGTGTAATCCAAGGCCATCGGCAAGAGCGTGGAGAGCTTCTTCTTGGTCCTGAACCGCAGCATGGCCATCGTCTCGTCAAAGAGAGCAAGGGCGACGCTGTTCAGCCGCTCCAGCGCTTGAACCTCGTCAAGAGGAGAACTCCATTCCTCCTCCTCGAAGTCGAGTAGCTGAACATCGAGAGGCCCAAGCTCAGCATCCCGACCCATAAACCGCTCGTCGCTGCCAAGAACGAGGAGCGTTGCAGCACTCTTTGCGAAGCGAGGAACGATGGCATCGAACCCGCCGCAATGCCGTTGAAAGAGCTTCGCAAGTTGATACGTCTCGCGCGCGAAGCCGCCGGGCGAATCGAGCACTAGGGCGATCTCTTGGCACTCGATCAGCTGGTCGCGCGCCGCGAAAAATCCCTTCCAGACGTTCGGACCCAGATCTCCATAGGGGTGCCGTTCATCTTCGACCTGCTGAACGAGGACCCAAACGGGCTTCCCGAACGCCTCTTCCGTAGCTAAAACCTTGCGAGCGAAATCCGCAGGAATCGGCTGTTCTGGCCCCGGATAGATGCTCGCGAAATAGCGCGGCTCGGGGGGGGTGGATATCGGCGGGTGCCGGCGCGGGTGCAGCGCTGCGCTCGCTGGTCTTTTCGGCCAGCGTCGTCTCGCCGCCGTTGGTCCGGGCCTCCGCCACGGAGAGAGCGTAACACCACGCGTCCCGGTGTGAAGCCCGGTTCGTACCGAGCTTGATAAGTAGATTTTTCCGTCCGTTAGCTCAAGCATAATGGTCAGTATGAACAGGCTTTCGACCGAGAAGCGCGCCCAGATCATCGGCTGCCTGGTCGAGGGCAACAGCATCCGCGCGACCGTCCGGATGACCGGCGCGGCCAAGAACACGATCACCAAGCTCCTGGTCGATCTCGGCGAAGCCTGCGCCGAGTACCAGGACGGCGTCTTCCAAGACCTCCCCTGCGAGGTCGTAGAGGCAGACGAGGTGTGGAGCTTCTGCTACGCCAAGCAGAAGAACGTGCCGGAGCAGTTCAAGGGGACGCCGGGCTATGGCGACGTCTGGACTTTCACGGCGATCTGCGCCGATACGAAGCTGGTCCCGTCATGGCTCGTGGGGGAGCGGACGATGGACGACGCCGAAGTCTTCCTGACCGACCTGGCGAGCCGGGTGAGCGGGCGCATCCAGCTCAGCACCGACGGCCACCGGGAAGGGACCGTGGGGCCGTCGTTTGCGAACAACGTGGACTGGGCGCAGATCCAGAAGCACTACGCGGCTGGCGAAGCGGGCAAATACAGCCCGCCGGTCTGCACCGGGACCAAGCGCCGGACCATGAAGGGCGACCCCGATCCCGACCGAATCTCAACCAGCTACGTGGAGCGGCAGAACCTGACGATGCGGATGGGGATGCGGCGATTCACGCGGCTGACCAACGGGTTCTCGAGGAAGGTCGAGAACCTCGCCCATGCCGTTTCTCTGCACTTCATGCATTACAACTTCGCGCGCCCGCATACGACTCTGAGGGAGCGCTATCCCCGGACGCCGGCTATGGCGGCGGGGGTGGCGGATCACGTCTGGACGCTTGAGGAGATCGCGGCGCTGTTGGACTGAATGACGACCCAGGGTGCCCGCCCTGGGTCGTCGGAACTCGTCGGGAGAACAGCCGAACGAAGAGATCCAATCAACCCTGTCGGATCTGTCCGCAGGGATCGTCACTATTGCCGCATACCGATTAGGTTCCTAAGAAGCCTGTGCCCGCAGGCGGCCTAATCCGACGTTAGGAGAACAGATGTACTTTGAAATTGTCAGCGCGTCCGGCGGCTACCGTGCGCGTATTCGGGGCGGCAACAACGAGATCATGTTCACGACGGAGGTCTATACGACCAAGGCGAGCGCCCGGCACGCTTGCGAAGTCGTGAAGAGCAACGCCTTCACCGCGCCGATCTACGACTAAGCGTCGCCAGTTAGGACGACCTCTGCGGGCGGCTTCTCAGCCGCGAACTTGAGGAGACAATCCCAGCCGCAGAAATGATGCGAATCGTCGGTGTCCTCCCTCACGGCCAAGAATGAGGTCGGGGGGAGGTCGCCAGCGGTTCGAGCATGGTTCTCGCAGTCCCGCCAGTCGCAGTAGTAGACGCGCTCAATGCTCATAGATGCACCTTTCGGGGCGTGGGTTCTTGACCCTTTCGTCGGGGTCGGGAAGCTTGGATCTGGTCTCAGCTACCCGGGCGCTCAAACTGACCCACTGCCGGCTTTTCCCAAAACTTCAGTAAGTGAAGCCATAGCGCTACACTCGCTGAAGCGAGGCTTTTCAACTGGCCGCCTCGCCCCATGCGATGAGCGCTGAGAGCAACTCCAGATGTCCCGTCTGCCGGACCGCCGAGGTGGTTTGCGGCAAGTGGACCCTCCTGGTCATCCGCGACCTCGCCGAGGGCCATAGCCGCTTCTGCGAGCTGGAGCGCTCGCTGGAGGGGATCAGCCCGCGGACGCTGTCGCTGCGCCTGCGCGCCCTCGAAGAAGAGGGGATCGTCGCCCGTCACACCTTCCCCGAGGTGCCGCCTCGGGTCGAGTACGCGCTGACCGAGAAGGGCGAGGCGCTGGTGCCGCTGATCGAGGACATGCGCCGCTACGGCCGCCGCTGGCTGATGGACGGCGACGAGGAGTGCTGCGGCGACGACACCGCGCCGGCCGCCTCCTCCGGCCGCACCGCTCGCACCCCCGCCGCGGCCTGAGCCTGCAAGCCGTCGTGCAGGCGCAGGAGCGCCGTGCCTGGGGCGGAAGGCATGGGCGTGCGCGATCCGCTGCTCAATGAGGCCCTGAAGCGGCTGGCCGCCGAGGCCGCAACCCGGTTCACGACGCTGGTCGCCAGCGGCGAGCAGATCCCCTTCGACGTCACCGAAACCGAGGGCCCCGACTCCCTCTTCCACAGCTACGTGCCGCTGACCGCCCGCTTCGTGCGCGAGCGCGAGGACGAGTTGCGCACGCTGCCGGCCTTCGAGCCCGCCCGTGAAGCCATCGACCTGGCCGGTGTAGCGGCCCCTTACCTCGAGCAGCGCGGCGAGCCGGTTCCCCCGCAGCCGGCCGAGCGGGCAGCCCGCATGCTCACCGTCTTCCTCGCCTCGCTCTGGGACGGCTGCGCCGAGTTCGCGCTCGATCGCGAGCGGCTCGACAACGCCCTGGCCGTGCTCGACGCCGAGATCGGCGACGTCGACGAGGCGGACGTCATCGTCGCCCCGATTGTCGGCCTGCGGATGCCGATCGCGCGCCTCGAGCTGGCCCACGGCGTCCAGATCGTCTGCGCCGACAACTTCGACGCTCCGATCGAGGCGATGCGCAGCGAGGGCATGAACCGCGCCGCCTGGGAGCCGCAGTTCCTGGCCGTCGCCGAGCAGGGCGACGGGCCCGACAGCGCCGGGGCGGCGCTGCAACAGCTGCACGAGGTGATCAGCGTCATGCGCCTCTTCAAGCGCGGCGGGGTGGGTCTCGGTCCGCACGCTTTCGCGCCGACCGGCGAGGGGCACTGGCGCCGCCTCGCCACCGGCGCCCCGGCGCCCCGCAACGCCGGCTACCGCCTCAGCGAAGAGGACGCCGCGGAGCTGGCCGAGCTTGCCCGCGAGCTGGAGACACAGCCCGATCCGACGGGCCCGCTCGCCTGGGCCGTGCGCCGCTTCGAGCTTGGCTGCGAGCGGCCGACCCCGCTGGAGGGCCTCAGCGATCACCTGCTGGCGCTGCGCGCGGTGCTCGACGGGCACGGTCCCGTTGGAGCGTCGCTGCCGA
>DASWMG010000014.1:0-8589 GCA_036399875.1 Solirubrobacterales bacterium | reverse complement strand
GCCAGCGCCAGCGGGAAGTTCCAGGGGCTGATAACGCCGACGACCGGATAGGGCCGGTGCTGCACCATCAGCTTCTTCGACGCCATCAGGGCGGAGTGGGGTCGGACCGTTTCGTCGCCGATGAACCGCTCCGCCTTGGCGCCGTAGAAGTTGATCAGGTCGGCGAGGTAGATCGTCTCTGCCGCGGTGTCGCCGCGAACCTTGCCGGTCTCCGCCTGCATCGTGTCGAGCACGCGCTCCTCGTTGTCAAGCAGCCAGTCGCGCAGGCGGGAGAGCCAGCGGAAGCGCCCCTCGATCCCCAGCGCCTCCCACTCGGGCTGGCTGGCGCGGACCCGCGACACCGTCTCGGCGACGCTCTCCGGCGAGGCGACCGGGACGTCCGCGATCCGCTCGCCCGTCGCGGGGTTGAGGACGGTCAGCGTCTCCTGGGCTTGCAGCGTCTCGGGCATTGGCTGGTCAGCCAACCTTACCCGGCGGCTGGCTAGACGGTTGCGATCAGCGCGTCGACGACATCGGGGTCGAACTGCGTGCCGGAGCAGGCCCGCACCTCGGCTATCGCGTCCTCGACCGGCATCGCCTTGCGGTAGGAGCGCGTCGTGGTCATCGCGCTGAAGGCGTCGCAGCAGGTGACGATGCGTGCCTCGATCGGGATCTCCTCGCCGGCCAGCCCGTCGGGGTAGCCGCTGCCGTCGTAGTGCTCGTGGGAGGAGCGGACGATCCTGCCCACCTCGGCGAGTACGCCGCCGACCCGCTGCAGCATCTCCTCGCCCTCGATCGTGTGCCGGTGCATGACCTTCCACTCCTCGTCGTTGAGGGGACCCGGCTTGTTGATGATCTCCTTCGGGACGGCGATCTTGCCGACGTCGTGGAGCAGCGCGGCGAACTCGACGTTGCGGCGCTGCTTGCGGCTGAGCCCGAGTCGCTCGGCGACGGCGAGGGAGAGTTCGACGACCCCGCGGCTGTGGCTGCCGGTGTAGGCGTCGTCGGCCTCGACGACGTCGCCGAGCAAGAGAGCGGTGCCCTGGTACGCGGCGCTCAGCTCGAGCGCCTGTTCGATGCGAGCCTCGCGCTCGCGCGAGAGAAAGGCGAGGACGCCGGCGAGCGGAATGACCAGCAGGCAGACGGCGGGCCCCAGCTCGATCGCCGCGAAGGCGACGACGAGCCCGACCGGCGCCAGCGCCGCGTCGAGCCCGTATGCCGGGGCGATCATGCGCAGCTCGGCCCAGGACGACGGACCCTCAATCAGCCGCATCCGCAGCGTGATCGAGAGGAAGTCGAAGGCGAACTGGGAGAGCAGGGCGACGACGTACACGGGCCAGTGGTCCCAGGAGAAGACCTGGGCGCCGGCGACGATCAGCACGAGGGCCGGCCCGACCGCATGCCAGCAGTCGGCGAAGACGTGGAAGGCGCGGTAGACGCTGGTGCGTCCGGTCGCGTAGTCGAAGACCCGGCCCAGCGCCCAACTGAGGCTGACGATCAGCGGCACCGCCGGGGTCGGCAACAGGAAGAGCATCGGCACCAGGATCAGCTCGGTCGGCACGACGTAGCCGTCGGCCACGTCGAACTGGGCCTGGCAGACGATCACGTAGGCGAGGACGAGGACCGCCAGCGTCGCCAGGTGGAAACCTGTCGCGGCCGGGATCAGGAAGGCGATCGCGGTCGCGGTTGCGAGGAACGCCAGGGCGGTTCCGACCTCGACCACGCGCTCTCGTCCATAGGCGGGCAGCAGGCTGCGCTCCCGCCCACGGGCGAAGAGATGCTCGAGCTCGGGGGTGTCGGTCGTGGTGGCCATACGCGGCCAAGGTGGCCTCAGTTCTCTTATCGGCGGCCCCGGCAAAGGAATAAGGGACGCGACCCGACGCCCGAAATCCGCCTCGATACCCAAAAAATCTGTTGAACAACCGGACGTTCGTTCGAATTTATTTCAGTCCGCGGTGTTGTTGGACGATCCTGGGTCGCGACATAAGTAACAGCTGTAAAAGGGCAAACCTGTCGCGAGGCGGGGACGCAAAGTCAGAGGTCTCGTCGCTCTAGACGAGATGGCTCAACTGCCAGCTTGGTCATCACGACCGAGCTGTTTGGCATGCGACAAGGGAGGTCCGAATGAAGCTCAGCTCAATCCATTTCCTCAGAGGCACCCGCGCCAAGCTGGCCGGCGCCGCCGCCGCGACCGCGATGGTCCTGGCGATCGGTCCGGCCACCGCGAGCGCCTGCAACTACACCGGCGCGGAGCAGGTCTTTGCGCCATGGGGCGACAAGCACGCCTACGTGCTCGCCCCCGACGGCGGCTTCGAGGCCGGCGGAAGCGGCTGGTCGCTCAGCGGCGGCGCCAAGTCGGTCGCCGGCAACGAGAGCCTCTACCTCAACGATGCCGCGGACACCCGTTCGCTGGCGCTGCCGGCCGGCAGCTCGGCAGGCAGCCCGCCGGTCTGCATGGCGCTCGACACGCCGATCTTTCGGATGGTCGCGCGCAACACCGGCGACCCGAGCTCGCGCCTGCGCGTCGAGGCCGTCTACAAGCTGCTCGGCCTCGTCCGCACCAAGGACGTCAGCACGGTGAGCGCCGGCGCGGACTGGGCGCCGACGCAGCAGATGTCGACGGTGCTCAGCCTCTCGACCATCGTCGGGACGCTGATCCCCAGCTACGTCCAGATCCGGATCACGCCGCTCGACAGCAAGGGGCAGTGGCAGGTCGACGACCTCTACATCGATCCCTACGCAAGGCGCTAGTACTGACGAGCTGAGCTCCCTGGGGCCGCCGCCGGGCTTCGTCCCGGCGGCGGTCTTCGCGTTATAGGGCGCGCCGTTCTGCGCACGCGCATCTCGCTCGCACGCTGCTTGCAGGGCTTCTCGGCGGCTTAACAGCCGCACAATGCCGGGGCACCGCGTCGCCCTGACCCTTCCTTCGGGGATTGCAATCCACGAAGGGAGAGACCATGAAGCTCGAGCTAAAGGCCCTCTGCGTCGG
This sequence comes from Solirubrobacterales bacterium, assembly GCA_036399875.1. Lineage (GTDB taxonomy): Bacteria > Actinomycetota > Thermoleophilia > Solirubrobacterales > 70-9 > VRUE01. The sequence goes on along the minus strand of DASWMG010000014.1, from coordinate 5,621 downwards.
CGCACTCGCGGCGACGGCGATCGCCGTGTCCGGCGGTGGAGGCGCTGCGGCGACGGCCGGAGGCCATTTCGTGTCCAGTGCCGAACACACGACCTTGGAAGCCCTCGGCAACGCACCGCACAGCTATGCGTTCAAATCTCATAGCGGCACGATCACCTGCGAATCGTTCCGGCACGAAGGGACATTCAGCGGCACCACAGCCGAAAGCATCGATCTCGCCCCCATCTACACGGGATGCGTTACACAGGGCGGAACCACGATAACGGGCTACACATACAACGGCTGCGTGTACAGGCTCACAGTAGCGGCGGGAACGACCAGCACCACCGAGCAGACAATGCACTTCGTCTGCCCCGTCGGAAAAGTCCTTGAGTTTCACCAGCCGAATTGCCTAGCGACAATGCCCCAGCAGACAGTCGCGAACGCGGCGACATACGCAAAAGTCGAATCCAACGGCAAACATGCACTCACACTCTATTTGCACGCCACTTTCGAAACACAGTATCACGGTGGCACCTGCGTCTTCCTGGGCACAAAACAGTCCGCGACCATGCAGGGCACGGCTCTGCTCGTCGGTCTCAACACATTTGGCGAAAGGGTCTCGCTGACAGCTACATAGGGCCTCCGGGACGAGCTGCCGCGCGCGCCGATCCGCGCGCGCGGCAGCTGCTCACACGCCGCTTACGGGGCATCCGAGGGTCTTAACCGCCGCTCAACGATCCATGTGCGATAAGGCCGTTATCCCATCCACGTGAAGCTGTGTTGTCCTCCTTTGACGGCGGTCAGTTTCACCTGAGTGTGACAGTCGCCAACATCGATTTCACGCCGACGTGCAGGAAGGCTGCGTCACAGGAGACGGCACCCCAATGGTGTTCACAGTGAACGGCTGCACGTTGAGGCTCACAATCGCCAGCGGGACCACCGCCACCACGGAGCAAACAATGGACTTGGTTTGCCCAGCCGGAAAAGTCCTCGAACTGGATCAGGGGGGAACCTGTCTGGTCACAATGGTTCCGCAGACCGTGGGGAGCGCGGCGACATATACAACAACCGAAACAAATGGCAAACACGCGATCACAGTCGATATGAACGCCACATTCGAAACACAGTTCCACGGCGGCGTCTGCGTGTTTCTTGGCACAAAACAGTTCACGACGCTGAAAGGCTCAGCGGCGCTCAGCGGCTTCGACACAGCCGGTGAACCCGTCGCTCTGACAGCGACATAGGCACTGGACCCCTAGCGGGGTACGAGCCGGTAGACCGGCCCGTCCAGCGACACGACGTAAATCCGGCCCCGAGCGTCCTCGCCGAAGGAGCTCGGGGTCGAGACCTTTGGTCCCAGTGGGCGGTCGTCGCTCGCCCGCCGCAGGTGCGGGACCAGGCTGCGCAGCTGCCCTTTGCAGAGGTCTGCGTAGAGGTAACGGGCGCGGAGGGAGGGAAGGCGGCGATCGCCGACGACGTAGCCGCCGATGATCGTGCAGCCGCGGTCGCGACCGTAGGCGAAGATCGGCTTGACGGTTCTGCCCGGGTTGGGCGTGCCGCTGTTGGCGCCCTGGTAGGGCGAGAAAGCCTCGAAGGCGTCCCAGCCGAAGTTGGCGCCGGCCGCCGCGCCGACGCCCAGGTAGTCGAGCTCCTCGAAACGGTCCTGGCCGACGTCGGCGATCGCGATCCGCGGTTTGGGGACGGTGACCCGGTCGAAGGAGAAGCGGAAGGGATTGCGCAGGCCGAGGCTGTAGATCTCGTCCCGGCCGGGCCGCCCTACGAACGGGTTGCCGTCGGGCACGGTGTAGGGACGCCCCCCGGACGCGCGCGGGTCGATGCGCAGCAGCTTGCCGAGCAGGCTCTCGCGGTCCTGGGCGTTGTTGGGCGGGTCGCCGGCCGAGCCGCCGTCGCCGGTGGCGAGGAAGAGCAGGTTGCCGAGGAACTGGAGTTGGCCGCCGTTGTGGTTCGAGTTCTCCCTGTGCGGGATCTCGATCACGAGACGGCGCGAGCCGCGGGCCGCGCGCGTCGGGCCGCGCCGCCGGTACTCCTCGACGCGAATATCCCCCTCCTGGTCGGTGAAGTAGACGTAGAAGCGCCGAGTGCGCTTGTAGTCGGGCGGGAAGGCGATCGAGAGCAGGCCGCGCTCGCCGCCGAATGAGACGAGTCCGCGGATGTCAAGGAAGGGACGGGAGGAGAGGAACCTGCCGTGGTTCATGACCCGCACCGTCCCGCCCTGCTCCACGACGAAGAGGAGGTGCGGGAAGCCCGGGGCGCCGGTCACGAAGACCGGGCTCGCAAAGGTGCCGATCCGCTTCAGTCCGACCCCCCGGGCCGAGGCGTCGGCGCCGCCCTTCGTCGAGGTGGCGGCTGGCGGTCGCTCCGGAATCGCCCCTCGCTCCTCCGCCTGGCCGCAGGCAGGAAGGGCGAAGAGCGCCACGGCGGCGGCTGCGACGCACGAAGCGGCACGGCGTCCCATGTCTCGAACGCTAGCGGTTGGCCTGCGTCTGCTTGCCGCGCTGGATCTCTTCGACCTCGCCGCTGTCGCTGACGACCACTTCGGGGGTCGCCTCGAGAATCCGCACCTTGAACGAGCCGCCCGCCTCGACCCCGGACGCGGTCTCGGCCTTGGTCTCGCCGCTGAGTCCGGCGCCGACGGCGTAGAGGACCCGGTAGCTGCCGGAGCGCGAGGCGGTCAGCTTCCAGATCGCCTCGACGGTCTCGCCGGCCTTCAGCGGGCCGAAGTCGAAGGTCTTGCGGCTGGCGTTTTCGGCGCCTGCCGTCTCGGTCGAGCCGGATACGCGCGGATACTTCTCGGACAGCACCCAGACGGGTCGGTCGGGCTGGGCGAGGCCCGGTTCGCCGCTGCGGATCGCGAACGGGAGCGAGGAGCCTTCACCTTCCTCGCCGGCGATCGAGACGCTCATGGTCAGCGCCGGCACGGTCTCGTCGCCCGTGTTGCGGACGCCGAGTCGGAGCAGGACGGTCTCGCCCAGCCGCTGCCGGGTCGGGAAGTCGGCTTCGACGACCTTGACCTCGAACGGCCCCTTCGCCTCGGCGGAGTCGGCGTCCGAGGAGGACGAGCCGTCGCCGCAGGCGGCGAGCACGACGGTGGCGAGGCCAGCGGCGAGGATCGCGCCGAGGCGGGAACGACGTCGGTGTCTGCGCTTCCCCCCCAAGGCGGCGGAACATACCAATCGCATCTCAACACTCGGCTAACCGAGACGCGTTGCCCATCCCATAGACTCGGGTAACCGAGTGGCCGCGGGGGCGGACCCGCTGGCCGGAGGAGCAATGAACAGAGCCGCAACCATAGGCCGGAGCTTCGCGCCCGCCAAGTCGTTCTTCGAACAGGTGGGGGACATGATGATCCTCACCGGGAAGACGCTGGTCTCGGCGGTCAAACCGCCCTATCCCTACGGCGAGGAGTTCATCGGGCAGTTCCTCTTCGCCCTGCAGCTCTGCTGGTTCCCGCTCTTGATCTCGACCGTCGCCTTCGGCTTCGGCGCTCCCGGTCTGCAGGCGGCCAACATCCTCAACCTCTTCGGCGCCCTCGACCGGCTCGGCGGCTTCTTCGTGCTCGCCTCGATCCGCGAGTTCGCGCCCTTCGTCACCGCGGTCGTAGTCGCCGGCGTCGCCGGCACCGCGATCACCGCCGACCTCGGCGCCCGCAAGATCCGCGAGGAGCTCGACGCCCTGCAGGTGCTCGGCGTCGACCCGATCAAGAACCTGGTCGTGCCGCGCTTCCTGGCGCTGATGCTGATCACCGGTCTGCTCGACATCTACGCGCTGGTCTTCGGCATCACCGGCGGCATCCTCACCGAGTTCGTCTACAGCCAGCCGCTGGGCGGCTTCTTCGCGACCCTCTTCTCCAACGCCTCGATCACGGACCTCTGGGGGTCGGTGATCAAGTGCACCCTGTTCGGCGCGATCATCGCCGTCGTCTGCTGCTACAAGGGGATGACCGCGTCCGGAGGCGCCGCCGGGGTCGGTCGCGCCGTCAACCAGGCCGTCGTCATCTCCTTCATGGGCGTCTTCGCCTTCAACTACGTCTTCACGCAGACCCTGCTCGCGACCAATCCGGAGCTGCAGACGATCCGATGAGCGCCGGGACGAAGGAGCCGCAGCGGTGAGTGCCTGGCTCGCGGTCCCCCGCGGCTGGCTCGACTCCTTCGGCGAGATCGCCCGCTTCGGCTCGCGCGTCGCCGGGCTCGTCTACTCGGGCCGCGTCTTGCGCTTCTTCGGCGAGAGCCTGCGCCAAGCCGGAATCCTGATCCTCGGCTCGGCCCTGATCATCTGGGGCCTCGTCTTCATCCTCGGCCTCCAGTGCGGGATCGAGGGCGCCTACCTGCTGCGCGCCCAGGGCGCCCCTGCCTTCGCCGGCCTCTTCTCGGCCTGGTGCGACCTGCGCGAGATCATGCCCTACGCCTTCGGCTACATGCTCTCGGCCAAGGTCGGGACCGGGATCGTCGCCGAGCTCGGCGCGATGCGGATCTCCGACGAGATCGACGCGCTCGAGGTGATGGGCGTGCCGCCGGTCACCTTTCTCGCCGCGACCCGCCTGCTCGCCGCCTGGATGGCCTTCCCGTTCATGTACCTGGTCGGGATCGGGATCATGTTCTTCGCCAGCTACCTGGCCGTGGTCGAACAGATCGGCGACGTCTCCTCTGGCGGCTACCTCTTGATCTTCTGGATGTTCCAGAACCCACCCGACCTGATCTTCAGCCTGATCAAGGGAATGGTCATGGCGACCGCGATCGTGCTGGTCGGCTGCTACTACGGCTACACCGCCTCGGGCGGGCCGGTAGGGGTCGGCACGGCGACCGCGAAGTCGATGGTCCTCAACATCGTCCTGGTGCACATCATCGGGATGCTGGGCACCCTGGTCTTCTGGGGAGCGAACCCGAGAGCGCCGATAGGAGGCTGAACGCAGATGTCGATCGATGACGACCAGCGCCAGGACGAAGTCGAAGCCGAGGCCGGCGCCGACACCGCCGACGCGGCGCGCAACGCCGACCCCGCGCCGCCGGTCGAAGAGACGCCGGCGCCGCGCGGCCGCTCCGACGGCCCCTACGAAAGCGACGACGGCGCGATCATGGGCCGCGACTTCGTCATCCCGGGCGTCGATCCCGCCGAGAGCGACCCCTACCGCTTCCACACCGGCCGCAAGCGCGACCACGGCAGCGAGGACGCGATCGAGATCATTGACCTGGTCAAGCAGTTCGGCCGCGCCCGCATCCTCAACGGCTTGAACCTGGGGTTGCCGGAAGACCAGGTCTCGATGGTGCTCGGGCCGTCGGGGACCGGCAAGAGCGTGCTGATCAAGCACATCGTCGGCCTGCTCTATCCCGACCACGGCGACGTCCTCGTCCACGGCGAATCGATCCCGAACATGAGCGACGACGAACTCTTCGACGTGCGCAAAAAGTTCGGCCTGCTCTTCCAGGACGGGGCGCTGTTCGGCTCGATGAACATCTACGACAACACCGCCTTTCCGCTGCGCCAGCACACCGACAAAGGCGAGGAGGAGATCGGCGAGATCGTCAACCGGCGGCTCAAGGAGGTCGGGCTCTCCGAGGCGATCTACAAGATGCCGAACGAGCTCTCGGGCGGCATGCGCAAGCGCGCGGGGTTCGCGCGGG
>DASWMG010000013.1:0-6063 GCA_036399875.1 Solirubrobacterales bacterium | reverse complement strand
GGCTCGTGGCGGCGCTGCCCGACGCCGCCGACCTGCTCGCGGTGGCCTCGGCCGCGGGGCGGAGTCCAGGCGCCGGCTTCGCGGAAGTCGCTCGCTCGGGGTCGGGCCCCCTCGCCGCCGAGCTGCGCGTCCTCGTCGCCGAGCTCGAGTGCGGGCGGCCGCTGGCCGCGGCGCTGCGAGCCCTGCGCGAGCGGTCGCGGAGCGCCGAGGTCGCGGCACTCTGTGCCGCGATCGAGCGATCGCACCGGCTCGGCTCGCCACTGGCCGACCAGTTGCGCCGCCAGGCCGGTGCCCTGCGACGCGACCAGCGCCGCGCCGTCGAGGAGCGAGCCGCTCGGGCGGCGCCCAAGATCCAACTCGTCGTCGCCCTCGTCCTCGTGCCCTCGGTGCTGCTGATGATCGCCGCCGGCCTGATCGCCAACGCCGACCTGCTGCTCGCCGGCTTCTAGCCGATCGCCTGGCGCGTTTGTCGTCCTATGGGCGACTAACGCGCCAGGCGCCTCCCGCAACCGGCCTTGCATTGGGTCGAAATTTCGGCCTTGTGTTGCAAAGTGGGAGGAAGTGGGTTATGGTGCCGCTCGAGTTGAAGCCCAGGACCGGGGTGGTGAGGCTCCTCCCACCTCATCACTCCGGTCCTAACTCTCTTCACGCCGCGGAAAGGAACCGACGGGGATGGCATTTCGGGGTCTCTACGAGCACAGCCTCGACGCCAAGGACCGCCTCACCGTTCCGTCTCGGTTTCGGGCAGCGCTCTCCGACGGCATCGTTCTCTCCAAGGGCTTCGACCCCTGCGTCTGGGTGCACACGACCGAGGAGTTCGAGCAGCTCTCCGACCGCTTTCTGGCGCCGCACAGCCCCTTCGGCGGCGACGCCCGCCGCCTGCGACGCCGCTTCCACGGCGGCTCGTTCGACGAGAAGCTCGACTCGGCCGGTCGCATCCGCGTCCCCAAGCCGCTGATCGAGTACGCTGGCCTGGAGGGCCCGTGCGTGGTGATCGGCGCTGGGGAGTCCCTGGAGATCTGGAACGCCGAGGCCTGGGCCAAGCAGGAGGAAGAGCTTGACGCGTCGGCGCCGGAGATCGCCGAGGGCCTTGCCGGCGGCGGGGCGGTGGCGTGAGATGCGGGTCGCCGCCTCAGCGCTTCGGGTCGAGATGCCGCGGGCAGGCGCCGCCAGCCCGTCCCCCGAGCGCGCAACCCTTGTACTGATGAGCCGCGAGCACGAGCCCGTGATGGCCGTTGAGCTGACCGAGCTGCTGGCCCCCAAGCCCGGCGAGATCGCGGTCGACTGCACCTTCGGCGGCGGTGGCCACGCCGAGCGGATCGCCGCCGAGCTGGGTCCGACCGGCACCCTGATCTGCATCGACCGCGACCCGGCGGCGGAGGCCCGCTACGAGGAGTTCGCCGCCGCGGCGCCCTGCCGCACCCGTTTCCTCGGCGCCGACTTCGCGGCAGGGCTTCGGGCACTTGCCGGCGAAGGCCTCACCCCAGACATGGTCTACATGGACCTCGGGATCTCTTCGATGCAGGTGGACGCGATGGAGCGGGGCTTCTCCTACTCCTACGACGCGCCGCTCGACATGCGCATGGACACGCGGCAGCAACTGAGCGCGGGCGACGTGGTCAACGAGTGGCCCGAGTCGCGGATCGCCCAGGTGCTGCGGCGCTTCGGCGAGGAGCGCTACGCTGGCGGCATCGCGCGCGAGATCGTCCGCCGCCGCCCGCTGCGCACGACCTCGGAGCTGGTCGCCGCGGTCAAGGCGGGGATGCCGGCCTCGGCCCGCTTCGGGGGCGGCCACCCGGCCAAGCGGACCTTCCAGGCGATCAGGATCGCCGTCAACGGCGAGCTCGACTCGATCGACGACGCGCTGCCGACCGCATGGTCGATGCTGCCGCTCGGGGGCAGGCTCGCCGCGATCTCCTTCCACTCGCTCGAGGACCGTCGAGTGAAGCGGTTCATGGCCGAGCGGGCGCAGGGATGTGTCTGCCCGCCCGAGCTGCCGATCTGCACCTGCGGCCGCGTGCCCGAGGCGGAACTGCTGACGCGGCGCGCCGTCGCGCCCGGCGCCGAGGAGGTCGCCGCCAACCCGCGCTCGAAGTCGGCTCACCTACGCGCCGCGGTCAAGGTCGCCGAGAACGCGGTCGCCGAGGGGGCGCGCTGATGGCGGTCGCCGCTCCGGCCCGCAAATCCGCTCCGGCCCGCAAGGCGCCGGCACGCAAAGCTCCCGCCCGCAAACGCACGCCGCTGAAGGTCGCGCCCGCTCCGCAGCGGCCAGCCCGCAAGGCTCCCGCCCGCAAGGCGCCGGCCCGCAAGGCACCCGCGCGCCGCGGCCGGCAGCTGATTCCGATCGCGGTCGGCACCGCGACCGCGGTCCGCAACCTGCCGGACTCGAGCCTGATCGTGCGGCTCACGCAGGGCCGGGCCTGGATCGGGCTGCTCGGGGTGCTGCTCGCCGGCATCGTCGCCCTCAACGTCGTCACGCTCAGTCTCGCCGCGACCGCCGGGCGCGTCGACCAGAACATCCAAGCGCTCGACCGCGAGAACTCGCTGCTGCGCGGCCGCGACGCCCAGAAGTCCGCCGCCGCGCGGGTGCGCCACGACGCCGCCGCGCTCGGCCTCGGCACGGCCGCCGTCGAGCAGGTCACCTACGTCACCGCCTCGCCCGAGGACGCCGCGATCGCCGCGGAGCGCCTGGCCGCCGCGGAAGCCGGCTACTAGGGGCGTCTGCGTGCGGACGATCGAGCGGCGGATTGGGCTCCTCTTCGCCGGCTTTCTCCTCTGCTTCCTCGTCGTCGCCGTCCGCGCCGTCTGGGTGCAGGGGGTGCGCGGCCCGCAACTCGCCTCCGAAGCGGCCTACCAGCAGACCGAGACGATCGAGGTCCCCGGCCTGCGCGGCGGCCTGCTCGACCGCTACGGGAATCCGCTCGCCGTCTCCGAAGACGCGGCGACGATCTACGCGACGCCTTACCAGGTGAAGGACCCGGTGTCGGCCGCCCAGCGGCTGGCGCGGATCCTCGACGCCGACCGCGAGGAGCTGCTGCGCAGCCTCACCGCCGACTCGGGCTTCTCCTACGTCGCCAAGAAGGTCGACCTGCCGACCGCGGCCCGGATCGAACGGCTAGAGCTGCCCGGGATCGGCCAGCTCCCCGACAGCAGGCGGACCTACCCGCAGGGCGAGCTCGCCGCGCAGGTGCTGGGCGTTGTCGGCGACGAAGACGAGGGCAGGACCGGGCTGGAGGTTGGCGAGGAAGATGCGCTGGCCGGAAGCGACGGCGAGCGGCGCATCGTCAAGGACGCCCTCGGCGAGGCGATCCGCCTGGAAACGGTCAGCGAGGCGAGCGACGGCGAAGACGTCCGCCTCACCCTCGACCCGGCGATCCAGAAGGAGACCGAGGCGGCGCTGGCCGGCGTGGGGGAAGCGTTCGCGCCGAAGGGGGCCACCGCGATCGTCATGGACCCGCGCGACTCCGACGTGCTGGCGATGGCGAACTGGCCGCCGGTCGATCCCAGCGACCTCTCCGAGGCCGAGACCGAAGACCTGCTCAACCGGGCGACCGGCTTCACCTACGAGCCGGGCTCGACCTTCAAGGCGTTCACGGTCGCGGCGGCGCTCGAGGACAAAAAAGTCACGCCGGATTCGTCGTTCACCCTGGAACCGACGATCCAGGTCGCCGACCGCACGATCGAGGAGTCGCACCCGCGCGGGACCGAAACGCTCTCGGTCGCCGAAATCCTGGCGCACTCATCGAACGTGGGCGCGGTGACGATCGGGCTGGGACTGGGCAGCGAGCGCTTCAGCCGCTGGATCGAGCGCTTCGGCTTCGGCCGGCCGACGGGAGTCCGCTATCCCGGTGAGGAGCAGGGGATCGTCCCCGCCCTGGAGAACTACTCCGGCTCGACGATGGGGAACCTGCCGATCGGCCAGGGCCTCTCGGTGACGCCGATGCAGATGATGGCCGCCTACGCGGCGCTCGCCAACGGCGGCATCCTGCGGCCGCCGCGGCTGATCGACTCGGTCGGCGGCGAGCCGGAGCCACGGCAGAAGGGCAAGCGAATCATCGACCCCTCGGTGGCGGCCGAGGTGCGGACGATGCTCGAGGGCGTGCTCGCCCCGGGCGGCACCGCCTCGGAGGTCAGCGTCCCCGGCTACACCCTGGCCGGCAAGACCGGAACCGCCGAGGTCGCCGAAAACGGCACCTATTCGGACACCAAGTTCGTCGCCTCCTTCATCGGCTTCGCGCCGGCGCAGAACCCGCGGCTGCTCGTCGCGGTCGTGGTGGACCAGCCGCAGGGCGAAATCTACGGCGGCACCGTGGCGGCGCCGGCATTCGGGCAGATCGCCGAATTCGCATTGCCCTACCTGGGCGTGGCGCCGGAATAGCCATTGGGGTGGGGATCGGGTGCCCCTCCCCCGGAGGCCGTTGCGCAGCAGATCGGGAGGGAGGATGAGGTTTGTGGTCCCTTGAGCCTCCGTGGGAGGGGCACCCGATCCCCTTCATAGAATCCGGGGCCGTGAGGTTGGACGAGCTCACCGACGCAGCGGCCGGCGCTCAGATCGTCGGTGACGGGTCGGTTGAGATAGAGGGGCTTGTTTACGACAACCGCAGGGTGACGCCGGGGGCGCTGTTCTTCTGCGTGCGGGGGAGTCGGGTTGACGGGCACGACTTCGCGGCGGCGGCGGTCGAGGCGGGCGTCGTGGCGCTGGTCGTGGAGCGGGAGCTTCCCGAGGTCGGGGTTCCGCAGGTCGTCGTCGCCGACGCGCGCGCCGCGATGGCGCCGCTGGCGGCGCGCTTCTGGGGCGACCCGACCGCCGAGCTGAAGGTGATCGGCGTGACCGGCACCAACGGCAAGACGACGACGGCCTTCCTCGTCCGCGAGATCCTCGAGGCGGCCGGGATCCAGTGCGGGCTGCTGGGCACGGTCAAGCAGGTGGTCGGCGGGGCCGAGGCGACCGCGGAGCGGACGACGCCGGAGGCGATCGACCTGCAGGCGACGTTCCGGCGCATGCTGGACGGGGGCGACCGCGCCTGCGCGATGGAGGTCTCCTCGCACGCGCTCGCTCTGCACCGGGCCGACGCGATCCACTTCGACGTCGCCCTCTTCACCAACCTGACCCAGGACCACCTCGACTTCCACGCCGACATGGGCGACTACTTCCAGGCGAAGCGGCGGCTGTTCACGGCCGGCCCGCGGGTCGCGATCGTCAACGTCGACGACACATACGGGGACCGGCTGGCCGACGAATTCGGATGCCTGCGCTTCTCGGCCGAAGGCCGCGATGCCGACTTCGCCGCCCGCGACGTCTCCTTCGACGCCGGCGGGTCGACCTTCGCGATAGCCGAGCGCGACGGCGAGCTGCGGGTGCGGACTCGCCTGCCCGGTCACTTCAACGTCTCCAACGCGCTCGCCGCCTTCGCCGTGGCGCGGGCGCTCGGGGTCGACGCCGACGCCGCGGCGGCGGCGCTGGCCGGGGCCTCGGCACCGCCCGGCCGCCTGGAGCCGGTCGACGAGGGGCAACCCTTCGCGGTCCTGGTCGACTACGCGCACACGCCGGACTCGCTGGAGAACGTGCTGCGGGCGGCGCGGCGCCTCACTTCTGGGCGCGTGATCTCGGTCTTCGGCGCCGGCGGCGACCGCGACCGCGACAAGAGGCCGCTGATGGGGCGGGCCGGCGCCGAGCTCTCCGACCTTGCGATCGTCACTTCCGACAACCCGCGCTCCGAGCCGCCCGAGCGGATAGTCGAGGAGGTCGCCGCCGGCGCCCGTGAGGCCGGCGAGGTCGAGGTCGAGCCCGACCGGCGCGCCGCGATCGCCCGGGCGCTCGCCGAGGCGGCGCCCGGCGACACCGTCGTGATCGCCGGCAAGGGCCATGAGCAGGGCCAGGAGTTCGAGGACGGTCGCAAGGTCCCGTTCGACGACCGGGAGGTTGCCCGGGAAGAGCTGCGCAAGCTCGCCGCGCCGCGATGAGGCGGACGGCCGATGAGATCGCCGCGGCGACCGGCGCCGAGATCCTCGCGCGCGGCGCGCCGGACCCGCCGCGGCGGGCGACGATCGACTCGCGCGAGG
>DASWMG010000012.1:0-8315 GCA_036399875.1 Solirubrobacterales bacterium | reverse complement strand
CGGGGAGCGACAGCGCGTATGTCTATGTGAGCGCATTGCGGGAGCTGTTCGGGCTCGACGCCGAGACGGAGCCGGAGGGCGAGGCCGGCGCCGAAGTGCGCGAGTTGCGGCGCGGGACCTATCCCGGCAGGGGTTCCACTTAACTTTTTTTGAAGACAGGGAGCGGCCGTCCGAGGATGTCGCCGCAAAAAAAGTACAAGACGTTCCACCCCTACCGGGATAGGTCCTAACTCACACGTCGCCGATGATCCGGATCGCCACTCGTAATAGTGCGCTTGCTTTGGCCCAGGCCCGACAGGTCGCCGAGATGCTCGGGGCAGAGCTGGTTGAAGTGTCCTCGGATGGCGAGCCCGGCGACAAGGCGCGTTTTGTGAGGGGGGTCGAGCGGGCGTTGCTGGATGGGGAGGCGGAGATCGGGGTCCACTCGGCCAAGGACGTGCCGGCGGAGATGCCGGACGGCCTGGCGATCGCCGCGGTGCCGAGACGGGAGGATGCGGCCGACGCCTGGGTGGGCGCGGGCACTTCGCTGGACGACGTGCCGGAAGGCGCTCGGGTCGGCACCGCGAGCCTGCGACGCCGCTCCCAGTTGCTCGCGGCGCGGCCCGACCTGCGGGTCGAGGAGCTGCACGGCAACGTCGACACGCGGCTGCGCAAGCTGGCCGAAGGGGAGCTCGACGGGATCGTGCTTGCCGCCGCCGGACTGCGCCGGCTCGGGCGCGAGAGTGAGGCCGCCTTCACGATCCCGGCCGAGGCGATGGTGCCCGCGGCCGGTCAGGGCGCGTTGCTGATCCAATGCCGAGAGGACGACTCGAGCTCTCGGGAGGCGGCCGAGGCGATTGGCGACGAGACCGCGCTGCGTGAGCTGACCGCAGAGCGGACGGTGGTCGCGCTGCTGGAAGCCACCTGCGCGAGCCCGATCGGCGTCCACGCGCGCGTCCTGTCAGCTGGCCAAGCCGGCTCTGCGGAATCGCTATCGATCGAAGCCTTCGTCGGTCTGCCAGACGGCAGCGAGTGGGTGCGCGACCGACTGGACGACGACGCGGCCGATCCGACCGCCGTCGGCGTGCGACTCGCCGAGCGGCTGGCCGCCGCCGGAGCGCGCGACATCCTCGACCGCGCCGAGGAGATGGCATGAGCGCGAGGCCGGGAGTCGTCTACCTCGTCGGCGCTGGGCCCGGCGACCCCGGTCTGATGACGGCGCGCTCGCTGGAGCTGATCGCCTCCGCCGACGCGATCTTCCACGATCGCCTGATCCCTCAGGGCGCTCTCGACAGCGCCCCGCCCGACGCCGAGATCGTCTACGTCGGCAAGGCGCCCGGGCGGCCATCGGTTCCGCAGCAGGAGATCGAGGAGCGGCTGATCGAGGCGGCGCGAGGCGGCAAGAGCGTCGTCCGCCTCAAGGGCGGCGACCCGTTCGTCTTCGGCCGCGGCGGCGAGGAGGGCGAGACGCTGCGCGCGGCGGGCATCGAGTTCGAGGTCGTGCCGGGGGTGACGGCCGGCATCGCGGCCAGCGCCTACGCGGGCATCCCGGTCACCCACCGTGACGACGCCTCGGCGGTGGCCTTCGTCACCGGCCACGAGGACCCCGAGAAGCCGGAGGCGGCGCTCGACTGGGAGGCGCTTGCCCGCTTCCCCGGCACGCTCGTCTTCTACATGGGCGTGAAGCGACTGCGCGACAACGCCGGGGCGCTGATCGAAGCCGGCCGCGACCCGGACGAGCCGGCGGCGGCGGTCGAGCGCGGCACCTGGCCGGCCCAACGCACCGTCGTCGCCACGCTGGGAACCCTCGCCGAGGCGGTCGAGCGGGAGGGGATCGGCGCGCCGGCGCTGATCGTCGTCGGGCCGGTGGTCGCACGGCGGGAGACGCTCGCCTGGCTGGAGCGGCGACCGCTGCACGGAAAGCGCGTCGTCGTCACCCGGGCGCGTGCGCAGGCGAGTGGCCTGGCCGCAACGCTGCGGGCGCTCGGCGCCAATGCGGTGGAGCTGCCGGCGATCAGGATCGAGCCGCGCATCGAGGACGCCGAGGTGCGGCGCGCGGTCGATCGGATCGGCGAGTACGCGCTGATATGCCTGACCAGCCCCAACGGGGTCCGGCTGCTCTTCGAGGCGCTCGCGGCAGCCGGGCGCGACGCCCGCGCCCTCGCCGGCGCCACCGTCGCCGCTATCGGCCCCGGCACCGCGCGGGCGCTCGCCGAGCGCGGCATCGCCGCCGACGTGGTGCCGGAGCGCTTCGTCGCCGAGGTCCTGGTCGAGGCGCTCGGCTCGGTCGACGTGGCCGGGAAGCGGGTTCTGGTCGCCCGCGCCGCCGAGGCCCGCGGCGTGCTCCCCGACGCGCTGCGCGAGCGCGGCGCCGAGGTCGACGTCGTCGCCCTCTACGAGACGGTTCGCGAGGCGCCCGAGCCGGAGGCGGTCGAGGCCGCGCGGGGCGCCGACTACGTCACCTTCACCTCGTCGTCCACCGTCACCAACCTGACCGAGGCGCTCGGCGAGCGCTTCCCACACAGCGCCCGACTCGTCTCGATCGGCCCGATCACCAGCGAGGCGGCGCGCGCCGCCGGCCTCGAGGTCCACGTCGAGGCCGAGCGCCACGACGTCGACGGACTCATAGAGGCGCTGCTCGCCGACGCCGCCAGCGATTGAACGATTTGCGGGCCCATAGCCCCCAAAAAACTCCTTTGGTCTTCGGCTCACCCCACCGGCATTACCGCCTCACCGATTCGACGAACCAGCGCGCCCGCGAGCTGGTCGAGGCCGGGGCACCGCACGGCACCGTCGTCACCGCCGACGAGCAGAGCGCCGGCCGCGGTCGCCAGGGCCGGGTTTGGACCGCGCCGGCCGGCAAGGGCCTCCTCTACTCGGCGATCCTGCGACCGCTCGACGAGCGACACCTGCTGCTGCCGCTCTCCGTCCCGCTCGCCGTCTGCGAAGCGGCCGAGGCGCTTCGTCCCGGCGTCGAATGCCAGGTCAAGTGGCCCAACGACATCTGGCTCGAGGAGCGCAAGCTGGCCGGCATCCTGATCGAGGCCAAGCCGCAGGAGGGCTGGGCGGTGATCGGCGTCGGGCTCAACCTCACCGTCGCGCCCGAGGAGTTCCCGAGCGACCTCAAGTGGCCAGCGACCTCACTCCACTCCGACGCTTGCTCCGTTACCGGTTCTATGGACCCAAAACGGAGCACACGTGCGCGGGAGGAAGCCCGCCGCGCCCTCGACGCCGCTCTCGACCATTGGGCCGCCGCCCCCCGCGAGGAAATCCTTGCCGCCTGGCGCTCGCGTGACGCGCTGCGCGGTCGCGAGGTCTCCTGGCAGGAAGCCGGCGGCGCACCCAACGCCGAGGCGCCACGGGGCGTCGCCGAAGGCATCGACGACTCGGGCGACCTACTCGTCCGTCGCCTCGACGGCGACGTCGCCGTCCTCGGCGCCGGCGAGGTCCACCTGCGGCTCTGAATCCGTTCCCGACTCCGCCTCCGGCTCGGACCCGTTCGTCGCCGCCCCGTCCTTGCCAGCCCCGCGCGGTTTCCTCGCCCCCCTGCGGGGGCGTTTCGCCGCCGGCTTGGCGCCGTTCTCGCCGTCCCCGCCCGCGTCGCCCTCTTTGCCTTTGCGGCGCTTGCGGCGTCGTTTTCCGCCTTTGGGGAAGTTGCGCAGCAGTTCTCGCGCCGTCGCCGAGGGTTTGCGGGCCATCCGCATCCGCGCCCCGCGCAGCACCTCCTCGCCTTCGGGCGTGTGCGAGACGGCCGCGGCCAGCAGCGCCACGCCGAGCCGGCGGTCCTGTTTGCGAGCGGCGTGCACCAGCCGGCGCGCGTTGCGCCCGTGCGCCCGTCCCGAGGAGTTGACCAGCAGGCCGAGCAGCCGCTTCGTCTCCGCCCAGCGCTGCACGGCGTACTCTTCGTGCAGCTCGCGGGTGTAGCCGGCGAGCCGCCAGACCCACGCCTGCGCCTGGTCGCGGCGGCCGATCCGCTTGTCGACCAGCGCCTGCAGCAGGCACTTGGTCCCCGCCCGTTTGTCCTCGCGGCTCCAACTGCCGACGATTTCGATCGCGTCGTCGAACGCCTCGGCGTCGCGCAGGTCCGCGATCTCGCCCAGCGCTTTCAGCCGCAGCTGCGCGTTGCGGTTGCGCTGCACGCAGGTGAGCAGGAAGCGGCGGCGCAGCTCTTTCGTGCGGTCGTTCTGCAGCATCGAGCGCGCACGGCGCCAGTTCTGCGGACTCACCCGCGCTCCGGCCAGCGCCGCCCAGGCGTGCTGCTCGGGGTAGTCGAGGTTCTCGACCGCGATCCGCCACAGCTCGCGTTCGAGCACCTGGGTGCGGTGCTCGGGATCGTCGGACACCGGCACGATCCGCCGCTCGACCCGCACCCGCCGGCCGCGGCCCCGCCGCACCGGCCCCACCACGATCGCCCCGCCGCGGTAGACCTCGCGGTCGAGCAGGCTGTGCAGGGTGACGATCGTCTCGTCGTGGGTGGTCGCCGGGTGGACGAAGTCGATCACCAGGCCGGCCTCCTTGCCGGGCGCCCGCCGCGTCACGCGGCCGACCCGCTGCTGGTAGATCCGCCGCGAGGCGGTCGGCGCCAGGTGCATGCAGATCGTCGCCCGCGGCGAGTTCCACCCCTCGGCGAGGAGCATCGCGTTGCAGAGCACGTCGACTTTGCCGCGCTCGAAGGCGGCGAGGATCTCGGCCAGCTCGCGCTTCGGCGTCTCGCCCGAGACGGCGCGGGCGTTGATGCCCGCCGCGCGCAGCGCCTTGGCGACGTTCTTGGCGTGCTGGACGCCGGCGGTGTAGAGGACGCCGGGGACTTTGTTGAAGCGCGTCTTGTAGAGGTCGGCGATCGCGACGTTGAAGGGCTCCTGGTCGAGCAACGCGGCCAGCTCCTCCTGGTCGAAGTCCTGGTCGACCTCGCCTTTGCGCAGCGGCACCTTGGCGATCGTGCGCACCCCCGGCCCCGGCGGGATGCGGATGCAGCGCAGCGGCGCGATCACCCCGCGCCGCGCCGCCTGGGCGAGGTCGAAGCGCGAGGTCTGGGTCGGGAAGAGGTCGGCGACGTGGCGAGCGATCAGCGCGCCGGTCGCGGTCATGCCGATGAAGACGGGCCCGGTCCAGGCGCGAATGCAGGCGCTCGTTTTCTCGCCGAGCGCGGTGTGCGCCTCGTCGCAGATCACGATCGAGTAGGCGTCGGAGATCTTCTTGTGGTTGCGGACGAACCACTGGTAGGTCTCGACGGTCACCGGACCTTCGGCGTCGTCGCGGTCGCCGAGCAGCGGCGGCCGCAACCGCTCCTTGTAGCCGCGGTCGGAGATCTCGCCGATGAACTGGTCGACGAGGTTGCGGCGGTGGGTGAGGATCAGGACGCCGCCGGTGCGCGAGGCGTCGATGAAACCGACCGCGGCGACCGTCTTGCCGGCGCCGGTCGCGTGCTCGAACCAGAAGCGGCGGTCGGCGCCCGGGTCGTCGGCGTCGCCCTCCGGCGGCGGCTCCTCCTCGTCGTCCTCGGCCGGCGCTTCCTCCCAGTCCTGCGGCTCCTCCTCGTCGGGGGCGAGCTCGTCGGCCTCCTCGTCCTCCTCCGCGTCGCCTGCCTCCTCGGAGAGAGCGGCCGGCTCGTCGCCGTTGGTGGCCGCCGTCTGCTGCTCGGCCATCAGCTCGGTCAGGGTCCCGGAGAGCGCGTCGACCTGGTGGGGGTTCAGTTCGGCGCCGTCGCGGAGCTTGGGCGGGTCCTCGGCGAGCAGCCGCTCCAGCCCCAGCAGCAGCGAGAAATCGCGGCGCCACTGGATCGAGGGGTGCTCCGCCCCCTCGTCGAGCTCGCGCAGCGCCGTGTCGAGCGCTCGGCGGCGCGCCGTGCCCGGTGCCAGCGCATCGGGGCCCTCGCCGTCGAGCAGGAAGGGCTCGCGGACGAACTCAGCCGCCCGCTCGATGTCGGCATCTGATGGGACGGCCGCGGGTGCGGCGACTTCGCTGGTCTTGGCCATAGAGAGCCCTGTAGTTCGTTCCCGCAGCGGCGCAGCGCGTGCTGCCGGAGGACATTGGAGAGGATGCCGGGAGTCGGCTTTGCTCCTCCCCGGCGATCTCAGAGCGGCCCGCATACGAGCGAACCGGACTTACTTATTGTAGACACCAAGGGCAGATGAACGCGCGCTTCGCCGTCTTCCTCGCCGTCGTCAGCCTGCTGGCCGCCGGTTGCGGCTCCTCCGCGCCGGGTGGCGATCCGCCTGATTACGAGAGAGCGCTCGCCGGGGCACCGGCTCCGCTGGCGGCTCTCTACGAGCAGGGCAACGCGCTGCTGGACGGCGGCCGCGATGCATACGAGGGGCGACTCGAGCGTCTGCGGGGCTACCCCGTCGTCGTCAACCTCTGGGCGTCGTGGTGCGGGCCCTGCCGCTTCGAGTTCCCGTGGTTCCAGGACGCGACGGCGCGCTACGGCAAGCGGGTCGCCTTCCTCGGCATCGACAAAGAAGACTCCGACGACGCGGCCGAGACCTTCCTGCGCGAAGAGCCACTCCCCTACCCCAGCTACACCGACCCCGACGAGGAGATCGCCGAGAGCATCGACGGCAGCGCGACGCGCGGCCTGCCGACGACCGCCTTCTACGACCGCGCCGGCGAGCTGGCGTTCCTGAAGCTCGGTCCCTATGACGACGCGGCCGAGCTGCGGGCCGACATAGAGCGCTACGCCCTCGGCGGCGGCGGCAAAGGCGGATAATCGGCTCGTGGACGTCTTCGTAGTCGTCGCGCTGATCGCGGTCGGTCTCCTGCTCGCCGAGCTGTTGCTGCCGACCGGCGGCGTGCTGGCGGCGGTGGGCGCGCTCGGCCTGGTCGGCGCGGGCATCTACGCCCTCACCGCCGAATCGGACTCCAGCGCTAGCGGCTGGGCCGGTCCCGGCCTGATCACCCTCGGGGTCCTCTGCCTGCTCACCTCCTGGTTCGTCGGCCGCAAGGTTCTCGCCGCGCACCGCGACGAGCCCGTCCGCACCGGGCCCGAGGAGCTGGTCGGCGCCCGCGCCGAGGTGCGCACGCCGCTCGATCCCGAGGGCCAGGTCTGGATCGAGGGGGCGCTGTGGCGAGCGCGGCTGGGCGGCGGCGAGTCGCCGGGCGGCCACGCCGGCGCGCCGCGGCCGGGAGATAGAGTCGTCGTCGAGGCGGTCGAGGGACTCACCCTGATGGTGCGACCGGAGCCAGCCTCCGTCCCAACCGAGGAAGGAGCAGGTTGATGGAAGCAGCGATCGTCGTCTTCGTCGTCCTCGCGTTCTTCGCGCTGATCCTGCTCGGCACCTCGGTGCGCGTGCTGCGCGAGTACGAGCGCGGCGTCATCTTCCGGCTCGGCCGCCTGATCGCGCTCAAGGGTCCGGGCTTGATCCTGCTCATTCCCCTGATCGATCGCATGGAGCGCGTCGACCTGCGCACGGTGACCCTCAACATCCCGCCGCAGGAGGTGATCACCCGCGACAACGTGCCGACCAGCGTCAACGCGGTCGCTTACTTCCGCGTCGTCGACGCCAACCGCGCCATCGTCGAGGTCGAGAACTACCTGATCGCCACCTCGCAGATCGCCCAGACCGCGCTGCGCTCGGTGCTCGGCAAGGCCGAACTCGACCAGCTGCTTGCCGAGCGCGAGCGGCTCAACGAAGAGCTGCAGAAGATCATCGACGAGTCGACCGAGCCCTGGGGGATCAAGGTGACGGCGGTCGAGGTCAAGGACGTCGAAATCCCCGAAGAGATGCAGCGGGCGATGGCGCGCCAGGCCGAGGCCGAGCGAGAGCGGCGCGCCAAGATCATCAACTCCGAGGGCGAGTTCCAGGCGGCGCAGAAACTCACCGACGCGGCCGACATCATCAGCCAGAATCCGGCCTCGCTGCAACTGCGCTACCTGCAGACGCTGCTCGAGGTGGGCAGTAACCAGAACACGACGATCGTCTTCCCGCTGCCGATGGACGTGATCGAGCCGTTCCTCAAAGGCGGCGAGCGGCCGGCGCCGCCCTCGCCGAGTTGAGCTCGCCCGAGATCCGCATCGACCAGCTGACCGGGCTGCGGACGATTCTCGCGCCCGGCCGGGCCGACCGGCCCGGCGGCTTCATGCCGCTGCGCAGCGAGGAGAAGAGCGCCGAGGGCTGCCCCTTCTGCGAGGGCAGTGAGGGGAAGACCCCGCCCGAGGTCTACGCGACCCGGCCGGAGGGCGGCGAGCCCGATACCCCGGGCTGGACGACCAGGGTCGTGCCGAACCTGTATCCGGCGTTGGGCGACGCGGCTGGGGGCGCAGCCGCGGCAGGCGCCCCCAGCGCCGAAGCCGGGGCCTTCGCCAGTTCGGGCGATCCGCTGCTCGCCTCCCGCCGGGC
>DASWMG010000011.1:0-9234 GCA_036399875.1 Solirubrobacterales bacterium | reverse complement strand
TCCGATCTATCGTCGGCGCGCGGGTAGGGTCCGCGTCGATGTCCTCCCAACCGCAGCTCGTTCTCCACGTGGTCCCCTTCTCGCACCCCTGCCTGGCTGTGAGCGCCGCGCTCGACCGGCTCGGCTACGAGTACGAGACGGTCGAACTGCCCACCGGCCGCCACCAGGAGGAGGTGGAAAAGGTCTACGGCGAGGGGCGCCGGACCGTCCCCGGGCTGCTGGTGGACGGCGAGCCGGTGCACGGCACGGCCGCGATCTTCGCTCGCCTCGACGAGCTGCAACCCGACGGCGGCCTGTATCCGGCGTCGGGCCGGGACGCCATCCAGGCGGTCGAGGGCGGCCTCGCCGAGGAGCTTCAGACCGCCGCCCGCGTGCTCGTCTTCGGATCGCTCCATTTCCGCCCCGAGGCGATGGGGACGTTCGCCGGGATCGACCAGCTCGACCCGGCAGGAGTCGACTTCGCGATCAAGGCGATGCGGGCCACCTGGCGCTACCTGGAGATCGACGCCCAGCGTGTCCACGCCACCCTCCAGGCGCTGCCGGATCAGCTCGACGCCCTCGACGCGCTGCTCGAGGAGGGCACGATCGGCGGAGATCAGCCCACCGCCGCCGACTTCCAGCTCGGCTCTTCGCTGCACCTGCTCGCCCAGATCGGCGACGTCCGCCCCCTGGTCGCGGAGCGGCCCGCGGCGGGGCTGCTCTCCCTGTTCGAGCCGGGCAAGGGTGACGTGCCCGCGGGCGCTTTCCCGTCCGGCTGGACGCCCTCTACGCGCTCCTGACCCCGCGCCGACCGCCTACTCTCTGAGTGGTGAGCGAGAGGAGCGAGGAGCGGCTTCGCCTAGGCGGCATGGCGCTGCGCAACGGCCTGCTGATCCACGGGCCGACTCACTGGGCGGCGGCGGTGCGCGACCGCGACGGCACGGTCCAGGTCGCCTCCGCGCGCAAGCCCGAGCTGGCGCCGAAGCTGGCCGCCCGCATCCCGGGCCTGCGCGGGCCGCTCAAACTGGCCGAGGCGATGGCGGTGCTGCCGCTGGTCCGCCGCCGCCTGCCGGCGGCACGGCTGCCCTTCGAGGACCCCCGTGTGCTGACGGCGATCGGCGCGACGCTGCTGGCGACGGCCGCGCTGCGCCGCCGGCTGCCGACCTCGGGACTGCGGGAGAGCCTGATCCAGGCGGTGGGCGTCGTCCCCGGTGTCGTCGCCCTGACCGACCGCGACCTGGCCGCCTACCACGGCGTCGAGCACAAGGCGATCGCCGCCTATGAGCAGGGGGTCGACGACCCCACCGGCGTCCCGAAGGAGCACGACCGCTGCGGCTCCAATCTGATCGCGCCGATGATGCTGCTCTCGGTCGGCGGCACGGTCCTGCTCGAGCGGCTGCTCGAGGAGCCCGGCCCCCTGGCGCGCGCCGCGGTCGGCGTCGGCGGCGCCTCTCTCGCGGTCGAGATGTTCGCCTGGAGCGACCGCCACCACGGCGAGCCCCTGGCCGAGGCTTTCCACGCGCCGGGCCGCGAGATCCAGCGCCGCCTCGCCACCCGCGAGCCGACCCCCGAGCAGCTCCAGGTCGGGGTCGCCGCGCTCGCGGAGATCCTGCGGGTGGAGGGCGCGGGCGGCGAGGACGAGCCGCCGCCGCCCACGTAGACTGCGCCGCGTGTTCGGACGGATAGATCACGTCGGCGTCGCCGTCGAGGACCTCGATGCGGCGATCGGCCTCTACGAGCAGAGCTTCGAGATGGAGCTCGCGCATCGCGAGACCGTCGAGTCGCAGGGAGTCGAGGCGGTCCTGCTAGACGTCGGCGACGGGCACGTCGAGCTGCTGCGCCCGCTCGGTCCCGACACCGCCGTCGGCAAGTTCCTCGCCAAGAAGGGCCCGGGCCTCCATCACGTCGCCTATGCGGTCGACGATATCGACGCGACGCTCGACCGCCTTGCCGAGGCTGGCCTCGAGCTGATCGACCGCGAGGCCCGCACCGGCATCCGCGACAGCCGCGTCGCCTTCCTCCATCCCCGCTCCACGGGCGGGGTCCTGACCGAGATCGTCCAACCCGCGGCTGGCCACTGATGGCCGACGCGCAGCGGGTCGAGATCGGCTTCGAGGGCGGTCAGGTCGTCTCGGTCAGGCTCAGCGACGAGGAGCTGAAGGACCTGCGGGCGCAGGTTGAGCAGGGCGGCTGGTACGACGTGCGTACCGAGGACGGCGTCCTCGCCGTCTACCTCGGCAAGGTCGCTTTCCTGCGCATCGACTCCGGCGAGCACCGGGTCGGTTTCTCGCTCGGCCGCCCAGACTGATGCGCGGGCGCGCCCTGCTCGGTCTGGCCGGGGGCGCGACGCTGGCCGCGGCGCTCTGGTGGCGCAGGAACCCTTCGGCCTGCCCCTACGGACAGCGCTTCTGGGTCGAAGCGCCGCACCCGATCATCACGGTCGAGCGGCTGCGCGCCGTACTGCGGCCCGAGGCGGGGGAGCGCGTGCTGGAGATCGGCCCGGGCACCGGCTACTACACGCTCGACCTGGCCGAGTGGCTGCGGCCGGGCGGCACGGTCGAGATCTTCGACCTGCAGCAGGAGTTCCTCGACCACGTCATGCGCCGCGCCGGAGAGCGCGGCCTCGACAACGTCGTGCCGACGCAGGGCGACGCGACGGCGCTGCCCTACGAGGACGACTCGATCGACGCCGTGGTGCTGACCGCGGTCCTCGGCGAGATCCCCGACCGCGCCGCGGCGCTGGCCGAGATCAGGCGCGTCCTGCGGCCGGGCGGACGCCTCGTCGTCGGCGAGCTGTTCGGCGACCCCCACTTCACGACGCTCTCCTCGCTGAAGCGCCAGGCCGCAGCCGCCGGGCTCTCCGTCGAGGAGAGCTCCGGCGGCTGGCTCGGGTACTTCGCCCGGCTGAACGCCTAGCGGCAGGGATCGAGCCGCAGGCGCAGGCGGTTGTTGACCTTCTTCTTGCCGTTGTGCGCTTTCAGGTTCAGTTTTCCGAACCTGGGTTGCGCGCAGAGGTTCTCCGAGTTGACGAGCAGGCCGCGGTTGCCGCCTTTCATCGTCAGCACGAACTTCCTCACCGGCACGTCCGGAACCCGCGGGAAGACGGTCTTGAGGCGACCGTTGACGGCGCTGATCACGCCGCGCAGCTGGACGTCGATCTGGCCCTTCAGATCCGCCAGCAGATCCGGCAGTTCGTGTTTGGACGAGGTCAGGTAGACCGGGCCTTTCACCACCTCGGAGAGAAGCGGCGAACGGGCCCGGGCGTATCCGTAGATCGAGCCTTTCGGGCATTCTTCCGCGGCCAGTTGCACCCGCGTGCAGATCGTGCGGATGTGGCTCTGGTCGAGGATCAGCGCCCGGGGCGTGATGAACGAGGCGCGCTTCACGTTGGCGTCGCCGTAGTGGCCCCAGAGGATCGCCCGGAATTTCGGGTTGGCTGCCCGGTTGGCCTGGTTCCTGCCGCCGAAGATCCGGGCGGTGAAGCGCGGCCCGAACTTGAGCGCGCCGCATTTCGTTGCCTGGAATTTGCTCGACCGCTGGACTTTCGACCAGGCCGCCGGATCGTTCGGGTCGCCGCCGCCACCGGATATCTCGGCGGGGATCTCCGACGATTTGCAGCTGGTCGGGTTGAGGGTGAACGGTTTGCGGTGGATCGAGACGTCGATGTCGCGGATGCCCAGCTTGGCCCCGCCGAACACCCACGGGATCGGGTCGGAGACCGCGGTCACCTGGACCGTTTCCGGATCGACGTGGATCGCGGTGCGGACCACCACCGTGCCCAGGTCGAACGGGCCCGCCACCGCCGGCGTCATGAAGACGAGGCTGAGCGGGGCGCCTTTGTAGGGGCCGGCCAGGTAGACATTGCCGTTGGCCACGAACGGGTTGGGGCCCGAGCCGGCGGCGATCCTGCTCGTGCCGAGGAACGACCTGTCCGGGCACGGCGGGGGCGGCACGGCCGATTCGCGGGTGCCGGTGAACGCCTTTTCCGCGTCGTCGATCCGCTGCTCGGGGCAGTAGTCGAGGTTGCGGAGCTGGGCGGTCATGCCGGGCGGCAGCGTGACTTTCACCTGCCGGAACTCCTGCTCCCCGTCGGACCGCGTCAGGTGCAGCACGAACGGGGTGAAGGCCCCGGCTTTCGTCTCGGTCGGCCCAGCCGAGTAGTTGGGCGAGAAGGGCCGCTCCGCCAGCGTCGCCGGGCACGGCCCCCCACCGGGCAGGTTGGCGAGCGCGAAGCTGCTCGCCGGGTTGGCGAAGGTCCCTGGGCGCGCCCACGGTTCCATCGCGCTGGTGGTCTGGTTGGGCCCGCAGGTCGGCGGGCTGGTCAGCGTCTCTTTGGCCGCGTCGAGTTTCATCGTCACCGACTCGAAGGGGACCTGCGGCGTTTCGCGCAGGTGTGCGGTCAGCTGACCCGTTGCTGCGTTGGCGCTGATGTTGCCGACGAGACGGACGTCGACGTCGAACCGCTCCGACTTCGGGTTGATGAATATCCGGTACATCTCACCGGACTCCGGGTCGGTGCTCTCCTGGGTCGCCAGGTACACGTTGCCGTTGAGTGAGTCCGGCGGCAACGGCGGCGTCTCCACTTCGACCGTGCCGATTTTCGAGCCCTCCGGGCAGGCGACCGGGTTACGGGTCCCCTTGCCGAACTGCTCATCGGTGCAGGCGACCAGGTCGTCGGCCGCGGAGGGGTTGAGGCCCATCCCTGCCGGCAGGGTGACGCTGGCGTTGCGCACGTGGGACTGTTCGAGCCCCTCAGGATCGGGCCGGAACGGCAGCGTCACGGTCACTTCGGGGCCGGCCGGCGAGTCGACTTTGTCGGTGCCGGGTTTGACGTCGAGCCCCGGTTCGAACGGCACTTTGTCGCAGCCGGTCAGTTCCACGCCGGGTGGGAGTTTGGCCTCCCAGGGGGTGAACGCCTCCGGGAACGGCTGTGCCAGTTCGGCCGGTTTCGTCCCCTGGGCGCGCAGGAAGGTCGAGTAGACGCCCGTGTCGGGGTCGAAGCAGGTGGTCGGATTGGTGACGAAGGTGCCGTCGCCGGCGCGTCCTTTGCTCACCAGGCGGCTTTTCAACGAGCGCAGCGCCGGGCTGGAGGGCGGCGGGATTTTGATGAAGAAGCCTTGGTGGTAGTCGCTCTCCCAGGCGACGCTCCCGCGTACGAAGACGGGGAATTTCGCCGGACCGATCTTGAATCCCAGTCGTGCCGGCTCGCCGGTTTCCGGGACCAGGTTGTAGAGCGGCGGTTCCGTGTTGAGGAAGGGGTTGGGCGGGATCTGGGTGCCCGCCGGCAGCGAGGCGCCGGGGATGAAGGGGAAGGGGTTCGGGTTGAGTTCGACGACCGTCGCGAGCCACAGTTCCTCTTTGCCGACGATCGAGCCCACTGGGCAGTTCGCCTCGTTGGCGAGGAAGACGGCGATCTCGCACTGCGGAGTCGCCTGCGGGTTGACCGTCAATCCCGCCGGCGCGTCGACGCGGATTTCGTTCAGCAGCGTGACCGGGATCTGTTTGCTCGGATCCGCCGGGTTGGGGTTGACGTGCTTGACGATGTACTGGCTGAAGGCGACCGGCGGGTGACCGGCGGCCTGCGTGTAGAAGAGCTCAGGCGTTTGCGGAGAGCAGTATTTGGTGGGCGGGGCGGGCGGTGGCGGTTCTCGGTTGGCGATGCAGGTGCCGGCCTGGAAGCCGTCTTCCGCGGTCGCCGGCGTGTGTTGTTCTTCGATGACGTCGCCGGTATCGGCCGAAGCGACCGATCCGCCGAGGACGAGGGCAAACAGCGCTGCGGTGAGCGCAAGCAGCCCGCTCGGGCGCAAACCTCTCATATAGCTCTCCTCAAAAAAGACGGGTTCCATTAAGCAATACCCGCCTCCCGCACCAGTTAACGGTACAGAGGGGCGCTCGCCGGCTTCTCGGGTGGTGGTTACGGACTAGCCAAAGCGGACCAAAGGCGCTCCTCGGCCTCGGCGACGCGGCGTGCCGCGTCGCCCGCCTCGCGCCAGGTCGAGGGCGCTGGCTCGTCCTCCTCGCTGGCGACGCGCAGCCGCTCGGCCAGGTCGGTCCAGCTCGCCGACGACGCCGCCGCCAGCTCGGCCTCGGGCCGTCCGACCTCCTCGAGGAAGCGCGCATACATCAGCCGGAAGGCGCCGCCGCCGGTGCCGCGCCGCTCGATCACCTGGTAGCCGAAGCGCGCGCACCACTGCCAGTCCTCGGCGGTCTCGGGCCACTCGCCGACCTCGGCGGCGAGGCGGCGCACCGCGTCCAGTCCCGAGAAGCCGGGGAACTCCGGCTCCAGCATCGCCCGGGCGGCGCGCTCGATCGCGGCGGGGGCCGCCGCGCGCAGCCGCGCCGCCTCGAGACCGTCCGCGACGGTGAACATGTGGCCGGCCAGCGGGTAGGCCGGGTGCTTCGCGTGGCGTGCCCGGTTGAGGTTCTCCAGCCGCGTCGTCTGCAACTCCTCGAAGCCGGTGTCGGAGAGGTAGGCGACCTCGTCGTCGTAGCCCGCGAGGACGACCGCGTGGCCGGGGAAGTGAGCGGAGTTGCCGTAATGGTCGAGGTAGTAGATGTCGGTGAGTAGCAGCGCCGGGTTGCCGGCGTCGATCTCGGCCCGGGCGGCGGCCCAGGCGTCGCCATCGCCCGCCTCGAAGGTGCGAAGGGTCAGCGCCCCGCCGGTCAGCTCGTCGAAGCTCTCCTCCAGGCGCGCCGTCCGCCCGTTGAACCAGCGACTGGGCGAGGCGTCCTCGATCGTCACGTAGTAGAAGCAGGCGCCGGCGCCGAGGCCGAACGCCAGCTCCTCGCTGATCTCGACGCCGTGGAAGCCGAGCAGGTTGCGCAGCGCGGTCGAGCCGCAGTGGTTGCCGGGCCGGTGGGTGTAGCTGGAGAGCAGCGGCATTGGCCTATTCTGCCCCGCCGATGCGGGACCTCGACCTGAAGATCCTCCACGCGATGCGCACGACCGGTCATTCGCCTGGAGTGGAGGGCGCCGCCAAGGCGCTCGGCAAAGCCGGCAACCACGGGGCGATCTGGCTGGCGCTGGGTCTCCTGCTCGCGGTCCTCGACGGCTCCAACCGCGAGGCGTGGGTCGTCTGCGCGGCGCTGGGTCCGGTCGCGATCGCTCTCAACTATCTGGTCAAGCTGGCCGTGCGACGGCCGCGGCCGGTGCTCGAGGGCCTGCCGCCCCTCGGCGGCGCGCCCAGCTCGCTCAGCTTCCCCTCCGCCCACGCCACCTCCTCGTTCGCCGTCGCCACCGCGATGACGCGGATCGAGCCGCTCGCCGCCCTCGCCTTCCTCCTCGCCCTTGCCATCGCCCTCGGCCGTCCCTACCTAGGGATGCACTACCCGTCCGACGTCGCGGTGGGGGCCGCCCTCGGGATCGCCCTCGGCCTCGTGGTGCCGCTCTCGATATGAGCAGAGGAGGCGGCGCCTGATGAAGGTCGGGATCGTCGGGCTGCCGAACGCGGGCAAGTCGACCCTCTTCAACGCCCTCACCAAGGGCGGCGCCCAGACGGGCGACTATCCGTTCACGACGATCGAGCCCAACGTGGCGATCGCCCAGGTCCCGGACGAGCGGCTGCGGCAGGTGGCGGAGACGGTCGGCAGTTCCGAACTGGTGCCGGCGACGATCGCCTTCCACGACATCGCCGGCCTCGTCAAGGGCGCCTCCGAGGGCGAGGGCCTCGGCAACAAGTTCCTCGCCTCGATTCGCGAGACCGACGCGATCTGCCACGTCGTCCGCTGCCACGTCGAGAGCGACGTGCCCCATCCCGACGGACGCGTCGATCCGCTCGCCGACATCGAGACGATCGAGACCGAGCTGATGCTTGCCGACTACGAGCAGGTCGAGCGCCGCCTCGAACGGGTCGGCAAGCAGGCCAAGTCGGGCGACGCCGAGGCGATCGCCGAGCGCGACTGGCTGCAGGCCGTCCACGAGGCGCTTGCCGCCGGCCGGCCGGCGCGCACGGTGCCCGTCCCCGCGGCGGCCCCGGCAGCCGCATCCAACCTGCAGGCGCTGACCACGAAGCCGATCCTCTACGTCGCCAACGTCGACGAGGGGGACGCCGAGGCGCCGGCGGCGGTGCGCGAGCACGCCGCCGCCGTCGGTGCCGGGGTGGTCGCGGTCAGCGCCAGGATCGAGGGCGAGCTGGCCGAGCTCGATCCCGCCGAAGCGGCCGAGATGCGCGAGTCCTACGGCGTCGAGGGCTCGGGTCTCGACCGCCTCGTCCGCGCCGCCTACGAACTGCTCGACCTGATCGTCTTCTTCACCGCCGGCGAGGGCAAGGAGGCCGTCGCCCGCCCGCTGCCGCGCGCCACCACGGCGTGGGAGGCGGCGGGGACGATCCACACCGAGATCCAGGAAGCCTTCGTCAAAGCCGAGGCGATCGGCTGGGACCAACTGGTCGAGTGCGGCGGCTACGCGCCGGCCCGAGACCGTGGCCTGCTCCGGATAGAGGGCCGCGATTACGTCGTCCAGGACGGCGACGTCATCACGATCAAGGTGTAGAGCCCTGCAAACCGGCGCATCTCGGGGTCCTCAGTCGCTCGGATCGGGTCACGCACCAACCAGTGCGCTCCCCTCACCTCACTCCCTGCGTCCCCCGACCTGCTTGGTTTTCGGGCTCTAGGGTGTGGCGATGGACGAAGGGGCGCGCTTTCCGAGGGTCGCGGCCAAGACGGGCCACTACGAGAGCTTCTACGTGAAGGCCTGTCGTCCCGGCGGCGGTCAGGGGATCTGGATCCGCCACACCGTCCACAAGCGGCCCGGGGCGGAGCCGAGCGCCTCAATCTGGTTCACCTTCTTCGACCGCGAGGCGGAGGGGCCGCGGGCGACCAAGGTCACCGTGCCGGCCACCGGGTTGTCGGTGCCGGCGGGCGGCTGGATCGAGGTGGGCGGCGCCCAGATCGGGCCGGGCCGGGCGAGCGGCGCGATCGACAACGAAGCGCTCGAGGCGTCTTGGGACCTGACCTTCTCCGGCGACGCCGCGCCCTGCAAATACCTCCCCGCCGACTGGCTCTACGAGGCGCCGCTGCCCCGCACCAAGTTCGTCGCCCCCTACCCGCGGGCGCGCTTCCAGGGCCGGCTCCGCCTCGGCGACGAGACGGTTGAGCTCGACGGCTGGCCCGGGATGATCGGCCACAACTGGGGCAGCGAGCACGCCGAGCGCTGGGTCTGGCTGGAGGGGACCGGCTTCGAGGACGCGCCGGACGCCTACTTCGACGCCGGCGCGGCTCGCGTCCGGGTTGGCCGCTGGACGACCCCCTGGCTCC
>DASWMG010000010.1:0-9656 GCA_036399875.1 Solirubrobacterales bacterium | reverse complement strand
CTTTTCGCCTCACGACCGGCGGTGGGCGGCCACGAGGTCATCGTCAACGCGCCGCAACACGCCACGTCGATGGCGGCGCTGAGCGAGGAGCAGCTCGCCGCCGCGGTCGCGACCTGGCGCGAGCGGATGCGCGCTTACGCCGACGCCTCCTACGTCCAGCTCGTCGTCAACGAGGGGGCCGGGGCGGGGGCGTCTCTCCCCCACACCCACGCCCAGCTCTACGCGCTGCCCTTCGTGCCGGCGTCGGTCGCACGGGAGCGCGAGCGGGTCGGCGCCTACGCGGAACGAACGACCGGCGGCGGCCTGCTCGCCGACGTGCTGGTCGAGGAGGTGCGACGCAAGGAGAGGCTGGTGGCGATCGACGATGACGCTGCGCTGATCTGCCCGTGGGCCTCGCGCTCGCCCTACGAGCTGCGGATCGTCCCCCGTCAGGGGAGCGCCAGCTTTGCCGACGACACGGCTGGCGTCGGCATGCTCCACACCGCGCTGCAACTGCTGGCAAAACGCTTCGACGGCCCGCCGGAGCTGAACCTCTGGGTGCGGACCGCGCCGCGCGGCGCCGAGCACTTCCACTGGCACGTCGACGTCGCGCCCCGGCTGACCACCAAGGCCGGCTTCGAGTTCGGCACCGGCGTCGACATCGTCGTCTACCCGCCCGAGCGCGCGGCGGCGGACCTGCGCGCCGTTTAACAGCCAATTAATTGACAAGCGCTGATCGCTCAGCATAGGCTGCGCCGCGATGACCGCAGAGGTCCGCAACGAAGCGCAGGACCGCCTCCTGATGCTGACCTGTCGTGTCCGCGAGACCGCGACGACGCTGCGTGAGCAGCTCGACCAGCTCAGCAAAGAGATCGCGGCGGCGGGGACCGTGAGCGACCCCGCCGCGCGCGCGACGGCCCTTCAACAGGCCGGCGCCCGCTTCCACGCGGCGCTCGCCACCAGGGAGCTAAGCGAGCAGCGCAAAGCGCTGAAGCAACTCCTCGAAGAAGAGCCGGAGCTCTGCGACTACGCGAACGACGCTTGGGCCGTCGCAGACGGCCTGCCGGAACTGGCGAACCAGTGGCCTCCGATCGGAAGCCCGCCCAACCAGGCAAGGATGGTGGCGGGGATCCAAGCGTCGAGCACATCGCTTGACGAGCTCATCTTCCATTGCAGCATGGTCACCATCCCGACCGAAGTGGCGCGGCAGCTCAAATCGATACGAGTGGGCAAGCCACTCGATTTCCACGCCTCCTTCGCGCCGCTCCTGGCCGACGCCGAGAAGCGGAAGCAGCTCCTGATCAAGCTCAAGTACACCCGCATCTGTGGCTGGGTCGATACGGCGAGCGGCTTCATCTACAGGTTGCCGCGCACCACCTGGGGACGATTCCTCTCCTCGCTCGCGCCCTTTGCGGTGGCTGCTCTGGTCGGGGCTGGTCTCTACGGCTTCGGCAGCCTCGATCTCTGGGCCGAGCTCGACGATCTCGGTAACGGTGGTGAGCTCCTGGGGACGTACGGCTTGGTGCTGGCAGGAGCCTTCCTTCACCTCGCGATCGAGAATCTCAAGCAGGAGAAAGCTCTCTCCCCGTCGATCCTGTCGGCAAGCGATGGCCTCTACTGGTTCAGCCTGCGCTGGGTGAGCTTGGTGATCACCATCTTCTGGATCCTCGTCGTGACGATCGGCCTCCGCGCCTTCGGCCTCGATCCGGACGGAGAGGAGCTCAGCCTCTATTTCTTCGCCGGCTACAGCCTCGACAGCGTCCTCGGCCTTCTCATCACCCGCATCGGCAACGGCGCCAACGCCGCCGTGGCGAACTTGGAGGGGGCGCTGGGAGCTCCACAGGCCGATCCGCCCGGCGCCGGCGCCCCCGCCGCCGCTCCCGCGCCCGCCTAGCCACCGCGCCGGTAGGCTCGCCGGCGGTGCCGCCGAATCCCCGTCCGATCCCGCGCTTCATCGCCGACTCGACCCAGGAGGGGATTCCGCATGGACGGTTTGCGGAGCGGCTCGCCGCCGAGTTCCGGCCAGCCTGCGAAGGGCTCGACGACCTCCCAGCCGAGACCCAGGTTCCCGAGACGTTCGAGTGGTTTCCGGAGCGGGCCTGGGGCGGTCGGGTCTGGGTGCCGTGTACGGCTCGGGCCGAGAGCGGCGGCGGCACGATCGAGCTGTTCGGCCACGTCTCCTACGTGCTGCCCGAGGACGGCGAGCCGCTCGACTTCGAGGCGCGCGCCGACTTCACCGACGTGCTGGCCGAGGACAACCCGGACTGGCACATCGACCTGAACGACGACGTGATCGGGCGCTGGCGCGGGGAGAACGGCCGCGCCGGCAAGGTGACGCTGGTCTGGGGCCGGCCGCTCGTGCGCGGCGCGGTCGCGGCGACGGCGGAGCTCGACGGAGAGGCGGTGGACCAGGAAGCTATTTCCGACGAGCGCTTCACCCTGGTCGCGCTAGACGCCCTCGAGCACTTCGGCGACGACGTCTTCCTCGAAGTGAAGCTGTGGAGCAGGCGGGCCGACGAGCTCGCCCGCGAGAGCCTCTACGCGTAGCCGGCCCAGCCGCCGCTAGCCGCCGAGCGCGTCGCGCAGCTCGCGGACCTCGCCGCGCAGTTCGGCCAGCTCACGCTCGATCCGGTCGAGGCGGTCCTCCGCCGGGGGCGTCGCCGGCTCAGGAACTGGCGGCGTCTCCGCCGCGGGCGCGCCCTCCGTCGTCGCGCCGGCCTCGTCAGCCCCGCCGAGAAGCTGGCGATAGCGCTCCTCCTTCTGACCGGGGCGGCGCGGCAGGCGCTCGACGTGCCCCTTCTCGATCAGCCCGTCGAGCGCCGCGTGGATCGCCGCCAGGTCCGCGAAGCCGTGGAGGCGCTCGGTCCGCTGCTTGAGCTCGCCGGGCGTCTGGGGGCCGCGCAGCATGAGGACGGCGAGCAGCGACAGCTCCGCATCGCCGAGCCCGAGCGCCTGGTCAAGCAGGTGCCTGTACTTCGGCGCCCTGCTGCCCGGCCCGCTCGCCAGCCGCGTCCAGCCCCGCTGGGCTCCCCGCCGCAGGGCGTCCCGCACCGTCGCCTCGTCGTACTCGACGACGGGGTCCCGGTTCGTCGCCTGGTTGCAGGCGACGCGCAGCGCGTTCAGCGAGAGCGGATAGGCGTCGGGCGTCGTCCGCTGCTTCTCCAACAGGCAGCCCACAACCCTGATCTCGACCGCATCGGGCTCCATCGGAGCAACCGATGCTATGGAGATTTGGACGTACCCGATTCGCCGCGAGAGCGGTCTGAATCGAGCGCATCGAGCCAGCCACCGAGGTCGGCGACCCAGAGCGCTATCGAATCCTGCTGCCCGACCTCGGTCGTCCAAACCACCTTCAGCAGCTTCCGCCCGACCGTCTTGCCCAGGTGCGACCGTACGGTCGTCACCTCGACGATCGCCCGGCGCGGTATGCGCAGCAGCCGGTTGGGCACCCACTGCGCGAACAGCACCTCGTGCTTGGTCAGGGCCAGGGTTCCGTTGCCGCGCACCTGCCAGGGACCGGCCGACTCGACCCCAAAGCTGTTCGCGTCCTCTTCGCGCAGCAGGTCCGACCCAGCGAAATGCCGCCTCGCCCGCCGCCGCAGTCGTCCGGTGATCGGTCCCAATCCAAATCCGACCCTATTCCGTCCAACACCCGGCCTCCAGAGCCACGGGCTCTACGATTGCCCTCCGGCCCCGATAGCTCAGCCGGATAGAGCGACTCCCTCCTAAGCGATTGGGAGAAGGGGCGCTTTTGGCTCTGTGAAGGGGAAAGCGCCGGACGATGCAAAGGGCCGGATCTGCTTCGATTACGCATGATTGGCGTCAATTTGGGCAGCCAGACCCGCTCGCTGCCCAATCGACATTTGCATCCCGAGGATGATCCGTTCCGCAAGTCACCCGGGGAAGTCGGACCGCGGTTCGGAAGCGATATCCGCAAATACCAGCTGTCTTCACACCGATTTTCCCCCGCGCAAATACCTAGGCTTCAGATGGATGGCAGAGCAATCCGCGAAAACCCTCGATCAAGCGCTTCTCGATGAGGCAATCGCAATCGCCACGAGAATCGAGGCGCAAACCGAGCAAGCCGAGAGACTTCGCTTGCTTGCTGATCGCATAGCTGAACAAACGGCTCGCGACCAATTGCTGCTGGAGCAGCTAGAAGGAGCATTAGGGCAGGCGGTGCAGCTGTCGATTGATGACCTCGATGGACGTCTTAGAGGTGAGCGGCTACTCAATGTCGCCGTGAGCCTTCTTGAGGAAAAGATCGGACGCGGGCAGCCCATCCACTACAAAGATTGGTTTCGGATCCTCGTTGAAAACGGTCATCGCGTTGGCGGAAAAGACCCCGTCGCCACCTTCTTGGTTCAGATCAATCGAGCCGAGGCGGTTGAGAATCTCGGTAAGCGCAGTGGCCGGTATCAACTCCGCGCTGCCTAGCAGTCCCCCGTTGCCCAGAGCGTAGGCCGCGCACGGCCGGTAAGTTCGCTCAGGCATCAGCCCGTACCTTGCGTGATCTTTGGTGATCCCATCTGGCGCCATCCGTAGGATCGTTCCTAGACGTAGATGCCGCTTGCTAATCGCCTAGGGAAGGATCAACGAGTGAAGCCATTTGAGCGTGCTTTCAGAGAGCGCTACCACGACGGCATTGAGCTTGCCGCCGCAAATGCCAAGGCGCTGCGTGAGGCAGCCGACCTCGACCACCCAAGCTACGTCGAGCTTGAGTTGGGAGAAGCCCTTATGGGCGAGGCGGCTGTTCTCTTCCTCGATATCCGCGGGTACACGCGCATCGCCATGGCATTTGCTGACCGGCCTGCGGAGACGGCCAAGATCGTCGATGCGGTCGTCGGTGGGGCAGTCCAAGCACTCCCCGAGTATGGAGCCCACATAAACGACTACACCGGGGATGGCGTGATGGCCATATTCGGAGACGGTCTGGGGAGCCTCAACGCAGCCCACGATGCTGCCGTATTCGCTGCTAGCGACCTTATGACGGATATGTCAGCGACGCTCCGCGCCGAGCTCCTCGGCGTCGAGATTGAGGACCCGGTTCAGGTCGCAATTGGCCTTGTTTCGGGCCCCGTCCTATGGAAGCGCGTTGGAACGCCAGAGAACAACCGCGTTATGGCGCTGGGAGAGGTTGCTCCCCTCGCCGCCAAGTACGTAAGCGGCAATCAAACGCACGCCTGGGAGACCATGATTGGCGGCCAGGTCATTGACGTCGTCCCGGCGGATCTGCGTGAGAAGGTCGACGACTATGTCCACGAGTACAAGGGGACCACGATGAAGCGCGAGCGCTGGCTGCTCGATACGGTCACGGTTTCTCAGCGCTCCGAGTCAGCCAACGACATCACGGAGATGCGCCTCGCTGCAACCGCCGCTGCTGTACCGCCATTGCCTAAACCAACGCCCAGGCCAAAGCAACAGGGAGACGGTAAGAAGCATGTGCGGACCACCGGATAAGGAACGTTTAGCTTGGTATGAGATTGACCCCACTCGCTTCCATCACGAGACAAGGCGTCTCAAGAAGCCGTGGACTTTCGAGCAGGGTTCCGACGGGCGCTATTCGTGGCGAGGGGGAACGGTCGCCAAGCGCTACAAGGGTAAATCGGCACCGCCGCGCTGCGCCCAGTTGATCTACCCGTACGGCTTTCCAGCCCGGTTTATTGAGGCCCGGCTTGAACCGAATATCCCCCGGGACTTCTGGGGCATGTTGGGCCTTCATGTGAATGCCGATGGATCTGCCTGCTATGTCAATGGAGATGGTTGGAGCCCACAAGACACGGTGCAGAAAGCACTAGAACTTTTCGAAGAATGGTGGTGGAACTACTACTGGCTTGTGGAGATGGGCGTCGAGCAGACCTGGCCTAGCAACGGGTTAGTGGAGGTCTAATGCAGCTAATCGTAGCCGCCGAGTTGTTGGCCGCGATTCGCGCAAAGGAGGGCGCGAAGGCCTTTGGGCGTTTGCACTGTGACCTGATCTCACCTGACGTTCTCCTTGCTCGCAACCTACCTGGCAACAATCCTGTCTCTTACGAGGATTTCGCCATCGACACCAGTTCCCCGAATGGAACCATGCGCCTTCCGTGGCTTCTTACGGAGCCGCCCCTCGAGGATCACCCCGTGCCCTTAGAGCCACGCCTACCTTTGGGTGCGCGTCGCCTGGCGACCGTAGGGGTTCAACCCGAGCAGCCCTTCTTAAAAACGCTCTTCGATGATCCTGGGCATCTGCTCCTTGTGGTGGGGACCGACTCGGTTCGGCTTCTTAAAAGACGGTCAACCGCCTGGAAAAGCGGCCCCCTCTGGTACCCCGCGAGCGTCGCGGTCATCCCGGTACGCCCCGGCAACGTTGGCCTCGATCCCAACCTCAAAGGTCGATCTGTCGCGATCGTTGGCGTAGGAAGCATTGGGAGTCGGGTTGCACAACTTCTTGTTGCGGGTGGTGTGAAAAAGCTGGTCCTTGCCGATCCTGACGCCCTAGATTTTCGAAATCTTCGTCGGCACGTTTGTGGCGTTAAGTACATCGGTCAACCAAAGGTTGATGCTCTGCAAAGCTGGTTTGTCGATGCAGGATTCGACATTGAGGTCAAGTCCCTCGCCGTTTCCGTCCCTCGGGAGGATTCCTACTCCGTTCGAGAGACATTGGCGGCCTGTGAAGTTCTAGTCAGCTGCGCCGCCTCTGGTCCGGCTCAGCACTACGTGAACCACCTGGCCCGTCACCTTGGTTTACCTTCGGTGATTGCAAGCGTGAAGCTGATGCCACAGGCCCTGGGAGAGGTCGCCCTCTGTCTTCCTAATGTACCCGGCTGCCTGAACTGCTGGCGCTTGGAGTTGGAGGCCACCGGGCTCATGATGCGTGAAGACACCCACGATCCTGTCGATTATCCAGGGCCGACGGCCGAGACCCCCCAAGGACTACCGGCTTATCTGTTGGATCAGATCGCGTCGACTGCCTGCAACCTTGTGTCTCGCACCGTCATTGAGAAGGAACCTCGAGTTTGGCTCCAGGCGATGGAACGTTCTGTTGAGAACTTTGATGATCTCGGGGTTCAGGAGGCACGCTTCGATCTGATCGCGCCCCAGTCAAACTGCTTAGTCTGTAGCGGAGATGACTGAACAGAAAGCGCAGACCCGTGAACGTCGAGAGTTGCTATTAGCCGCATTTGCGGACACCGAGGCAACGATCCGAGCAACGGATACGAAGGCCTCGATTGCGCTGGTGGTCCACGGGTTTGTGTTCAGTGGAGTGCTTGGCGTGCTGTCGCGCTTGGGACCGTGGTTTGGACAGGCTAGTTGTTCATTCAGAACGCTCGTTATTGCCTTATCTGCAGTAGCTAGCCTTGTTTTCATCGCTTCTGTAACGCAGCTTCTGCGCTGTGTCATGCCCGCTCCGCAAAGGGCAATTCCACAGGTCCCCTCGAAGAACGTTCTTTACTTGCGTGGGAAAGCGGGGGCGATAAAAGCGACCGCCTCCGGAGGCTTTACATTCGACCAGTTCAAGGCGCGTCTATCTGCAATAACGCCGACCGAGATCTGCGATGAGTTTGCCGGTGAGCTAATGAAGATTTCAGCTATCCGGGCTCGGAAGGTAGCCCTTGCACGAAACGGCTTGGGGCTACTTGGGATGGAGATTGGTTTGTCGACCCTTCTCCTTGGAGCTCTCGCTGCCCACCAGCTATAGCAGCTGCGTCACCATTGCCGGGGAGCGCCGATCAGGTCTCTAGGTCTTCTGAGAGCTTTCCTAGATCTCCCAGCGATACGCCGAGTGCGGCGGCGATGCCTTTTATGGTGGCCCAAGTGGGGTTGGAGTGACCGCGTTCAATAGTCGAGAGGTGGCCGACCGTAATGCCGGCAGCGTGGGCGAGCGCTTCCTGCGTCACGTCGCGCTGCTCGCGCAGCTGGCGGATCGCTTTGCCGAGGGCCGGCTGCGGCTGATCGGAGCGGCGCATCGCTGGACCGTCTCAAACACTGGCGCTGCATGCCACCTGGTGCAGCACTTGTGCTTTAGCGTATGCTGCGCTAGGCTCTCGGTCTCAGACAAACAAGTGCCCCCGCGCTGGTGGAACAGCCGGGGGCGTGGCACAGGAGGTATTAGCTCCCATGCACGACGACCATAGCCAGCCGGGCGAGGTTTCGGCTCGCAGGACCGACGAGATCATGGAGCGGGCGATTCTCGCCGAGATCCTCGTTCTTCATCCCACGCAGCTGACGATCCTTGAGCTGGCCGCGAGGATGGACGCGGGTGATGACTTCGCCCGCCACGATGCGGTCGAGCGAGCGATTCGCGAGCTGACAAGAGACGGGTTGCTTCACTGCGATTGTCGGCGCATCTGGCCGAGCCGAGCGGCGCTTCGCTTCGATGAGCTGCTCGCCAGCGGCGGCGTCCTCTGAGGACCGGCCGTGGACATCGCTGCCCGTTTCGGGCAGAACCTGGCCGGCTGCCGTGAGCGCGTCGGGATTTCCCAGGAAGAGCTGGGCGTTCGCGCTTCGCTGCATCGAACACAAGTAGGGAGCCTGGAGCGCGGGACCCATCTGCCCCGGCTCGACACGCTGGCCAAGCTGGCCGGGGCGCTCGGCGTGCCGGCGAGCGAGCTGCTCGACGGGATCGCCTGGCGACCAGGCTTCGCGCGGCTTGGAGGCTGGGAGGACGCGGGAAGCGCTGAGCACGGGACGCCCACCGATCCGCAGCTCAAGATGCCCTGAAGCCGATGCGTCCAGTCCCACAGGCGGCCGCAGCGGTCCCTCGGCAAGAACACGGTTCGAGGCGCTCCTGATGGCCTTCCAGCCTCGCCTCAGCATCAGCCTCCAACAGCCCGACACATTATGAACCCGAACCGGTGTTCGCTTTTTGTGCCTGTTCGCCGGGGCGTCGGCGGAGCTTCCCGGACGTTGAATCCGATGGCATCGGCACGAATCAAGCTCGACCCGGAGACAGTGGAGCGGATCGCCCGCCGCGTGATGGAGTTACTCGAACAGCGCGGACTCCAGGGCCGCGAGCTGGTCGATGCAACCGAGCTGGCGCGGCGCTTCGGGATCGAGCGCTCGTGGGTCTACTCCCACGCCATCGAGCTCGGCGCGGTGAAGCTGGGCAGCGGCCCGAAGCCGCGGCTGCGCTTCGACCCTGAGATCGCGGCGCGAGTGCTGCGGAAGGTCGGCGAGGTAGCGGCGGCTGACCCGCCCGCCCGCTCAGGTAAGCGGGCGGACCAGCCGCAGGTTCATGGAAGGTCCGAGGTGCGGCTGCTGCCCATTCACGGGCAGGGGGAGAACCAGCCGCCGTCCGCCGCTTGACCACAGATGGCACGAAAAGCGACGGGACAGATCATCGAGCCGAAGGAAGGACGCGGATGGGCAATCCGCTTCCACGGCTACGGCAAGCGCCGCTACGTCACGCTCGGCACCGCCGAGGAAGGCTGGAGCCGCAAACGGGCCGAGGCGGAGCTGCGGCACGTCCTCGCCGACGTGGAGCGCGGCATCTGGCGCCCCTACGAGCCGCCACCCGCGCCGGAGATCGCCGAAGCGCCGAGCTTCCACGAGTTCGCGTCGGAGTGGATGGAGAACCGCGAGCCGGAGCTGCGACCGAAGACGGTGACGAGCTACCGCTGGATGCTGAGCGGCCACCTGCTCCCTCACTTCGCCCGGATGCGGCTCGACCAGATCGGCCCCGAGGACGTCGACCGCTA
>DASWMG010000009.1:0-6265 GCA_036399875.1 Solirubrobacterales bacterium | reverse complement strand
CGACCTTGCCGAGGAACTGGATTGCATGCGGCCCTTCGGGATGGGGAATCCCGGCCTGCGCCTGCTGGTACCCGGAGCGAAGGTGCGCGATCCTCGGCCGATGGGTGAGGGCAAGCACCTTCGCTTCAGCCTCCACAGCGGCGGCCGCCGATCGGTGGGCATCGCCTTCGGTCGCTCCTCCATCGGTGCGACGGAGGACGAGCCGGTCGACGCCGCGGTGCGACTCGAGGTGAACCGCTGGAACGGTTCGGTCGAGCCTCGCGTGTTACTGCGCGAGCTGCACGCCGTCGCTCCGGCCTGCGACTGCCCGGGCCCCGGGTGGTGGGAGCGGTTCGAGCGCGAGCTGCGCCTGCCGCTGGAGCAGTCTCGCCCCGGCGGCGCGGGGACCCCTCGTCGCGAAACGCTGAGCCGCGGCAACGGCCCCACCGCTGCGGTCGCCGAGCTCGTCTCCAGCGGCGCCGAGGTGCTCGCGGTCTGCGCCGATCCGGGTCGCCGCGCGGCGCTTGCCACCCTGGCGAGACTCGCGCCGGGCGCCGGACCTGACGAGTGCGAGGACTGCGGCGGCCTCCTCGTGGATGGGCTGCGGACGCCGGTGGTGATCGACTACATCGGGCTCGAGCGCACTCCGGACCTCGTTCAGGAGTTCGCCCACGTCGTCCTTGCCGATCCGCCGCCCTCGCCGCGTCACGAGGCGCTGGCCGCCCGCCCGGTCGACGGCTGGACCGAATCCGCGGGCCACCCCGGCTACCTGCACGAGGCTTGGGTCGAGAGCGACCTCGCGGCGACCCTTGCCGCCCTCGAAGCGCAGCTCGCTCGTCGCCCAGTGCTCGTCGCAGCCTTCCGCGACCTGCGCGAGGCGGGCGAAGCGAGCGGCGACCTGCTCCAGCAGGCGCTGCGCGGCGCCGGCCCGTATCCCCGCGGCCCCGAGACGGCCGCTCGCTGCTTTCGCGTCCTCGACGAGCTCGGACTGGTGCAGGGCGCGCCGGAGGGCGGTAGCGGCACCGTGGGAGTCGTATCCTCAAGGGAGACCGATCTGGAGCGCTCAGCCGCGTTTCGCGCCTACGGCGCCCTTCACGAGGAGGCCTTGCGATACCTCAGACGACTCGACAAGACGTAGCCCAGCACGAGCTGCTCGGCGACCTCTTCGCCGTCGTCGAGGAGTTCGACTCGCCCAGCGAGAACGGCGCCAACGGCGCTGCCGCGATCCCACGAATCGACCGCGACGCGGTCGCCCACGCGTTTGAGTTCGCCTGCGACCGTCATGCCGACCAGCTGCGCCGCTCCGGCGACGAGTTCATCACCCATCCCGTCGGGGTCGCCCAGATCTGCGCCGGCATGCGGCTCGACACCGAGACGCTCTGCGCGGCGCTGCTCCACGACACCGTCGAGGACACCAGCGCCAGTCTCGACGAGGTGCGCGAGGAGTTCGGCGAGGAGATCGCCAGGCTCGTGGACGGCGTCACCAAGCTGACCGGGATGACGTTCGAGAGCCGCGACGAGCGCCAGGCCGAGAACTACCGCAAGATGATGGTGGCGATGGCCACCGACGTCAGAGTGATCCTGATCAAGCTGGCCGACCGTCTCCACAACATGCGCACGCTGGGCGCGCTGCCCAAGCAGAAACAGGTCCTCAAGTCGCGCGAGACGCTGGAGATCTACGCGCCGCTCGCCCACCGGCTCGGTATCCACGCGATCAAATGGGAGCTGGAGGACCTCGCCTTCGCGACCCTGCACCCGCGAAAGTACAAGGAGATCAAACAGCTCGTCGCCCAGCAGCGCGACGAGCGCGAGGTCTACGTCAGCGAGGCCGGCGAATTCCTCGCCGAGGAGCTGAACAAGGTCGGCATCGAGGCCGAGATCTCCGGCCGCGCCAAGCACTTCTACTCGATCTACACGAAGATGACCAAGAAGGGCCGCGAGTTCAACGAGATCTTCGACCTGACCGCGATGCGGGTGATCGTCGGCTCGGTCAAGGACTGCTACGGGGCGATCGGCGTCATCCACTCGCTCTGGAAGCCGCTGCCCGGTCGCTTCAAGGACTTCGTCGCGATGCCGAAGGCCAACATGTACCAGGCGCTGCACACGACGGTGATCGGGCCGGAGGGCAAGCCGCTCGAGATCCAGATCCGCACCGGCGAGATGCACAAGCTGGCCGAGTACGGGATCGCCGCCCACGTCGCCTACAAAGAGGGCGGCAGCGACGATCCCCAGCGCGAGAAGATGACCTGGCTGCGGCAGCTGGTCGAGGCCGAGGGCGAGCAGGACCCGACCGAGTTCCTCGAGTCGCTCAAGGTCGACCTCTTCGAGGACGAGGTCTTCGTCTTCACCCCGAAGGGCGAGGTCAAGAACCTCTCGGCGGGCTCGACCCCGCTCGACTTCGCCTACGCGGTGCACACCGACGTCGGCCATCGCTGCGTCGGCGCCAAGGTCAACGGCTCGATCGTGCCCCTTCACTACCAGCTGCGCTCCGGCGACATCGTCGAGGTGCTGACCGCAAAGCAAAAGCGCGGCCCGTCGCGCGACTGGCTGAAGCTGGTGCGGACCAGCCGCGCCCGCAACAAGATCCGCGCCTTCTTCAAACAGGAAAGCCGCGAGGACGCCGAGCGCGAGGGGCGCGAGAGCCTCGAGGAGGCGCTGCGCAAGCGCGGCCTGCCGATGCAGAAGCTGGCGATGTCGCCGCTGCTCGCCGACGTGATCCGCGAGATGGGCTTTCGCAAAGCGAGCGACTTCTACATCGCGCTCGGCCAGGGCAAAGTCTCCACCAAGGCGGTCGCCAACAAGCTGATGCAGCGCCTGAAAGCCGGCGAGGCGGTCGAGGAGGAGGAGCCGCTCGGCCTGCCGGCGGGCGCCCGCGAGGACAAGGCGCGCCGCACCAAGGACGCCTCCAACTACGGGATCAGCGTCAAGGGCGTCAACAACGTCGTCGTGCGGCTGGCCAAGTGCTGCCGGCCCGTGCCCGGGGACGAGATCGCGGGCTACGTCTCACTTGGCCGCGGGATCACGATCCACCGCGCCGACTGCAAGAACGTGCGGGCGTTGAAGAAGGACCCCGAGCGCTTCGTCGAGGTGAGCTGGGACGGCGAGAACGAGGCCTCCTACCGGGTCGAGCTGCAGATCGACGCCTACGACCGAACCCGGCTGCTCGAGGACCTCTCGCGCACCCTGGCCGAGGCCGGCATCAACATCGTCGGCGCAAGCTGCATGACCCGCCACCCGATGGTGAAAAACCGCTTCGTGGTCGAGGTGGGGGACACCGAGCAGCTCAAGCAGTGCATCACCCGCCTGCGCAACGTCGAGTCGGTCTTTGACGCCTACCGGATCACGCCGGCTTCCTAGCGCGGGGGCGGTGACTTAGGCGACGATCGTCAGCGCCGCCGGCGCGACGCTCAGCTCGATCCGCGTCCGCTCGCCGATGTAGTCGCCGTCGACCTGGACGGGGAAGGGCCGGATGGTGCCGTCCTTGGTTTCCGAGATCGAGCTGACCGTGGCGGCGGCGATGTGGGGGAAGTGCTCGATCTGCCGGTGACGGGCGGCCGGGCGCTTCTCGCTGAAGAGGCGCGGGATCAGGGTCGGCATGTCCCACTGGGCGGCGCGTTTCAGCACGCCCATTGCCAGGGTGCCGTCGTCGATCTCGATCCCCTCGCAGACGCGGATCGGCCGCCGGCCGAAGTAGGTGAGGGGATCGGAGTTCTGGGCCAGCGCGGTGACACCCTCAGAGGTCTCGCCGTCCACGTCCACCCGCAGCCGCACGGGCCGCACCATGTACTGGCGGTGGAGGGCCGAGATCGCCGCCCAGCTGTAGTAGTAGGGGCCCGCGGTCGCCTTGAGGCGGGGGTGCGCGTCGACCCGCCGCACCACGGTCGCGTCGATCCCCGCGCCGCAGGAGAAGACGAAGTAGCGATTGTCGACCCGGCCGAGGTCGATCTTGCGCGGGGCCCAGTCGTCGGCCAGCGCCAGCAGGTGCTCAGTCGCGTCTACGACGTCGTTGGGGATGCCGAGCGTGCGGCTGACCACGTTGGTCGACCCGCCCGGCAGAATCGCGACGGGGACGTCGGTCCCGGCGACTCCGTTCGCCACCTCGTTCAGCGTGCCGTCCCCGCCGAAGGCAACGACGACGTCGTAGCCGCCGCCGCACGCCTCGCGCCCGATCTCGGTCGCGTGGTTCTGCGCCTCGGTAAGCACCGCCTCGACCTCGTAACGGCCCTGCAGCGCGTAGACCACGAGGTTCTTCAGCCGGTCCGACACCGTCGTCGCGTAGGGGTTGACGATGATCAACATCCGCTTCTTAGCGGGCTTCCTTGACTTTCTGTGAGGAATCTTCGGGTTCATCGGTCCGGCACGGAGCCCGCCGCGTGGCTTGCTGGAAGGCCTTTCCGGACAGCGCTGGGCCCTCGATCTCGCCGAGCGGATTTAAGTCGGCAGAGGCTATAGACCGACCTCCGGCGGGCGCCCGCCCCCCGCTGAGGGTCAGGCGCGATGCGGAAAGGCGTTGAGCACCCGCGCATAGAGCTCTCGAACCTTGGCCTCCTGGGCGGGGCCCACTTCCGCGTAGTGGTCGAGACCGGGAGCGGCATTCACCTCGAGCACGCTGTAGTTGGCCGCTGGGTCCTGAATGTCGGCGCACGCGAGATCTACGCCGCAGTAGCGGAGGCCGAGCAGGTCGGCGACCTCGATCGCCAGATCTGTCCACTCGCTTGCCGCAGAGGCGCTGACGTCCTTTGCTGCTCCTCCGAGCGAAAGGTTTGAGAGATGCAGCAAAGAGACCTTCGCCCCTGACCTCGGAAC
Source organism: Solirubrobacterales bacterium (assembly GCA_036399875.1). Taxonomy (GTDB): domain Bacteria; phylum Actinomycetota; class Thermoleophilia; order Solirubrobacterales; family 70-9; genus VRUE01. The sequence continues at coordinate 1,480 of DASWMG010000009.1, read as the reverse complement.
GGACTCAGGACCCAGTGTCTGGCGGCGCAGGCACTGCTGAATCCGCTCGTCTTCGAGCGATATGCGCGCGGCCCTGCCCTGCTCTTGAAACTTCTCAAGCAGGTTGAACAGCAGCTCGTCGATCGTGGAGCTGCCGTCGCCGACCACGCTCAGCGGGTCGCGCCGGTAGGCAGATATAACGGATCTATCAAGAACCACCAATCGGTAGTCCGGCAGTTCGACCGCCTCCTCCACCACAGCGACGCGAATCCGGTCGCGCTCCATGATTTCTAACGCGAACCCGATCTCCTCTCGTCGGTCACACCTGAAGACGTTCGACCCCTGTGATCCATCTACGGGCTTGACGTATACGGGGAAGCCGAGGTTCTCTTCGGCATATGCGGGCGCGTCCGACGAGAGGCGCATCCCGTTGGCTCCGTGGAGGATCAACCGAGGTCGGATCTGCTTGGCCCACCAGGGGAGCAGGAAGCTCGTGCCGGCGGGGCACTCCACGTTTGACGACAGCAGAAAGAACTTGGCGTGGGCCTTGTCCTTGGCGACGTCACAGGCTCCGGAAGCGTTCAGGCCGACGTCGTTGCCGAGCGTCAATCGAACAGAGCCACCCCGATAGTGAATCCGGGTCGCGTACCCGTACTCAGGCTCTACGTCGACCGACACGACGTTTGGCAGACGTTCGTCCTCGAACAGGCTGAGAAGAGTCCGCGTCACGTAGGCGTAATGGCCCCGGACCCGAGTCACGCAGGTAGCCTAAAACAAATTGTGGAATCTAAGTAAAAAGGAAATCAGGCAGCAACGGTGGTCTCCGCCTCGTAGCGGATCACCTCCCCGTCGTCCGTTTCCCGCACGCGGCCCTCGTTGACGAGCAGGTCGGCGTGGCCGATCACCTCAGAGAGGGTGAGGAAGGCCTGGGTGACGGCGACGTTGCCCCACATCGCCTGGGCGATCTCGTAGCCCGAGCGGGGCTGCTCGGCGATCAGGCGGTAGATCTTCTCCTTGCGGCGCTCGTGCTTCGCGAGACGGTCGTCGATCAGCGCGGCGTGGTCAGTTATCGGGTCGCCGTGACCGGAGAGGACGATCTCGGCCGGCATCTCGCGCGTCGCCTTCAGCGACTCGATGTAGGTGACGAGCGCCTGGGTCCGCTCTTCGGAGCCGTCGAGCGGGCGCGTGATCAGCGGGTTGGAGGAGATGTGGGCGATCAGGTGGTCGGCGGCGAGTAGGATCTTGCGCTCGTCGTCCCAGAAGACGGTGTCGGAGGGGCTGTGGCCCGGACGGTGGAGAACTTCCAGGGTGCGATCGCGGAAGCCGATCCTCTCGCCGTCGGCCAGCGGCCTCGTGACCCGCGCCCGCGAGCCCCAGCCGCGGAAGCTGCGCGAGACGCTCTGCAGGGCGAAGGCGACCTCGGAGGGGATGCCATTGCGCAGCATCAGCTCGACCGCGAACTCGTCCTCGCGCTCGGCGTCCTCGCCGAAGTTTGCGAGCC
>DASWMG010000008.1:0-1916 GCA_036399875.1 Solirubrobacterales bacterium | reverse complement strand
GCCGTCCCAACGGTGCCCATCTGGGCACCGTTGGGACGGCGGGTCGCTAAGCGGCGACGGGCTCGCGTGCCTCGCGGCGCGAGGTGAGGACCACCGGCGTGCCGTCGCGCGGCGAGAGCGTGATGTTGCGGCGGCCGACGCGCTCGGGCCGGGGGTCGGCCTTGCGCAGCTCGCAGCGGGCGAGAATCTCGCGGAGCGCGATTCGCATCTCGAACTCGGCGAAGGATGCGCCGAGGCAGCGGCGGATGCCGCCGCCGAACGGGATCCAGGCGTAGGTCTCCGGCCCGCCGTCGAGGAAGCGCTCGGGGCGGAAGGCGTAGGGCTCTGGGTAGGCGTCGGGCCGGGTGTGGGCGAGCCAGATCGCCGGCGTCACGTCGGTCCCCTCCGGCAGCGTCAGCCCGTCGGCTTCGAGCGGCTTGGTGAGGCGGCGGCCGGCGATCGGGATGACGGGTCGCAGGCGCAGCGACTCGGAGATCGTCGCCCGCAGGTAGTCCTCCTCGCCGGCGTCGAGCGAGTCGCGCAGCCGGCCCAGCTCGCGCGGGTGGCGGAGCAGCAGGTCGAAGGTCCAGGCGAGCGCGGTGGCCGTCGTCTCGTGGCCGGCCAGGAGCAGCGTCATCAGCTGGTCGCGCAGCTCCGTGTCGCTCATCGGCTCGCCGTCCTCGAAGCGGGCCAACATCAGCGCCGAGAGGATGTCGTCGCGCTCCTCCAAGCCGCCGGCGGCGCGCCGCTCGGCGATCTCGGCGTGGAGCAACTGGTCGACCTCGCGCAACTGCCCCTCGAAGCGGGCGAAGGGCTGGCGGCCGCCGAAGCGGGCCATGATCAGGGCGACGAGCTGGGCGCCCGAGGAGGCGGTTTCCTGCAGGACCGTCGAGAGCATTCCGCGCAGCCGTTCCAGTCGCGGCCCCTCGGCGACGCCGAAGACGACGCGCAGGATCACCTCCAGCGTGATCGCCTGCATGCGCGGGTGGAGGGCGAACTCCTCGCCGACGCGCCAGGAGTCGATCTCGGCGTCGACGATCTCGGCGACGATCGGCTCGTAGGAGCGCATTCGCTCGCCGTGGAAGGCGGGCAGCATCAGCCGCCGCCGCGCCAGGTGGTCGGGCCCGGTCAGGAGCAGCAGCGAGCGGGAGCCGAGGATCGGCTCGAGGAAGATGTTGCGACCGGGCGGCAGGTCGTGCCCCGGCTCGCCGTAGAGCGCCTTGATCGCGGCGGGGTCGGAGATCATCACCATTGGCCGCTCGAAGCCGGGGAAGGTGACGCTGAAGCTGGGCCCGAAGCGGCGCCGGCAGTCCTCGAGGAAGGGAATCGGCCGGAAGGCCCAGCGCAGCATCTGGACGATCGCCGGGCTCTTCGGTTCGGGTGGCAGCATGCCTTGAGCGTACCGGCGCGGGGGTCCTGTCACGGGGCCACCCGCCCGAGAAAGGTTTACAGCCCTCGCGATAGCTAGCATCGGATCTATGACTGCCGTAACCGATCTCCAACTCCACTCCTCAGGCAAGGTCCGCGAGATCTACGAGTGGGACGACGACCTGCTGATGGTCGCCTCCGACCGGATCTCGATCTACGACGTCGTGATGCCGACGCCGATCACCGACAAGGGCAAGGTGCTCAACCGGATATCCGAATTCTGGTTCGAGCTGACCGGGGACATCGTCCCGAACCACTTCATCTCCAGCGACGTCCCCAAGGAGGTCGCCGAACGCGCGATGCGGGTGCGGCGGCTCGAGATGTACCCGGTCGAGTGCGTCGTGCGCGGCTACATCACGGGGTCCGGCTGGAAGGAATACAAGGCCGGCGGCGAGGTCTGCGGGATCTCGCTCCCCGACAACCTGCTCGAGTCCGACAAGCTGCCCGAGCCGATTTTCACCCCGGCGACCAAGGCCGAGATCGGCGAGCACGACGAGAACGTCGACTTC
>DASWMG010000007.1:0-8092 GCA_036399875.1 Solirubrobacterales bacterium | reverse complement strand
GGGATGATCTGCTCGTCGGCGAACTGGCGGACCATCTCGGTGATGTCGCGCTGGATGTCGGTTTGCTCGCTGTAGGCGGCGGTCTCTACGGCCATGGCTCCTGGTCTGGTCGGGGGTTTTCGGCGGGACGGCAAGGATATAGCCGCGCCTCCAGGCGGGCCTTTTCTAATACTTGCGTCCAGAGTGCCTGGTCACGGACCAGAGGCGCCCCGCGGCTGGCGACAAGGAGTTGGTGCGACGCCTGCTTTCGATCCCACTCGCGGCGGCTGCCGTCTTCGCGCTCATCGCCCCCACCGCCTCCGCGGAGGAGTTGGACGCGCAGCGCGCGGTCTCCGCGCCGCCCTGGGCGTCGCGCTCCGCGGACAGCCTGATCGCCCCCCTCGCGGCCTGTCCCGGGCAGGACCGGCTCGACACCTCGGCGCCGGCGCAACGCGAGGCCATGCACTGCATGACCGAGTACGCACGCGCCCACGCTGGGCTCCCGCCGCTTGCCCCGGAGGCGGAGCTGGACGCCTCCGCCGCCGCGAAGTCCGATGACGTCCTGCGCTGCGACGACTTCAGTCACGCCGCCTGCGGGCGGGACTTCACCTACTGGATGCGCGAAACCGGCTACCTCTCGACGCAGTGCTGGCGGGCCGGCGAGAACCTCGCCTGGGGCGCGGACGAGGAGGGGACGGTGCGAGCCATCTTCCGCGCCTGGATGCGTTCCCCAGGTCACCGCGAGAACATCCTCGGCGAGTTCGGCTCGCTCGGCGTAGGACTGAGGACCGGCGATCTCGCCGGTCTTGGCCGTGTCCAGGTCTGGACGCAGCACTTCGGCAGCCACTGCGAATAGCAGCGAGGTGGAGGCCGCTCAGCCGGCCAGCGCGCGAAGTCGCTCGGCGACGCGGTCGGCACGAGTCGCGAAGTCACGCAGCCGATCGTCGTCGGCGACCAGCCGCATCGGCGGGCCCCCGTCCGAGCCGGCGGACCTGGACGCGCTCGCCCGCTCGGCGAGCTCGGCGGCGCGACGGGCCTGCTCGGCGGCGTCGAGGGCGGCGGCGCCCACGGTAATCACCGCGGCCTCGGAGGCGCGGGCGATCGCCACCGCCTCGTCGATCCGTTCGACCAGCTCGCCGATCAGCGGCGGCTTCTCGGCGTCCGGCAGCCGCCACTCCTGCGTTTGCAATTCCGCCACCCGTTCATCTACGGCGACGGCGCTCGAATCCCTGCGACGCTTTCAGGCCCGTCGGCATAGGATCGCGCCGAATGAAGGCCTTGGTCACCGGCGGCGCCGGCTTCATCGGATCGAACCTTGTCGACGCCCTACTCGCCCGCGGCGACTCGGTAACGATCGTCGACGACCTCTCCACCGGCCGCCGCGAGAACCTCGACGGCGCCCTGGCCGCCGGCGCCGAGCTGGTCGAGCTGGACGTACGCGACGCGGCTGCGCTTGCGGCGCTCGCCACCGAGCGGGCCCCCGACGTCGTCTTCCATCTCGCCGCCCAAATCGACGTGCGCAAGTCCGTGGAAGACCCCGCATTCGACGCCGCGATCAACGTCGGCGGCACGGCCAACGTCCTGGAGGCAGCGCGCATCGCCGATTGTCCGCGCGTCGTCTTCGTCTCGACCGGCGGCGCGATCTACGGCGAGGGAGAGGGCAGAGAGCTACCGCTGCCGGAGGGGGCCCCCGCGGCCCCGCTCGCCCCCTACGGACAGAGCAAGTTCGCCGGCGAGGGCTACCTGGCGCTCTATGAGCGCCTCTACGGGATCTCCGGGATCAGCCTGCGGCTGGGCAACGTCTACGGGCCGCGCCAGGACCCGCTCGGCGAGGCCGGCGTGATCGCGATCTTCTGCGGTCGTCTGCTCGAAGGGGGCCGGCCGACCGTCTATGGCGACGGCCGGCAGACGCGCGACTACGTATACGTCGGCGACGTCGTCGCGGCGATGCTCGCCGCAGCCTCCTCGTCCGTCGCCGGTCCGGTCAACATCGGCACCGGCGCCGAGACCGACGTGCTCGAGCTGGCGCGACAGCTCGGCGAGCTGGGCGGCCGCGAGGATTTCGAGCCCGAGCTCGCCCCGCCCCGCCCCGGCGAGGTGCAGCGGATCGCCATCGACCCCGGCCGCGCCGAGCGCGAGCTCGGCTGGCGCGCCGAGACCGGCCTCACCGAAGGCTTGAAGCTCACGCTGGACTCGCTGCGCACCTGATTAGATTTCGCCGCCGCGTCGAAATCGAACCCGAGGAGCAGCTTGAGAAACCCCAGAGACTTCTTCCAGCCGCAGGCGATGGGCGCGCCCGAGCCGCTGCGCGAGATCCCCGTCAGGCCGTCGCGGATGATCCACTTCCTCGACTTCTCGAACGAGAAGATGGTCGCCAAGGCGGCCTCGATCGCCGAGAAGACCGACATCCTGCTCGGCAACCTCGAGGACGCGATCCCGGCCGACCGCAAGGACGCCGCCCGCGAGGGTCTGATCAAGGCCGCCAAGGAGTCCGACTTCGGCCAGACCTCGCTCTGGACGCGTGTCAACTCGCTGGAGAGCCCGTGGGTGCTCGACGACCTGACCCAGCTCGTCACCGAGATCGGCGACAAGCTCGAGGTCGTGATGGTGCCCAAGGTCGAGGGCGCTTGGGACATTCACTACGTCGACCGCCTGCTCGCCCAGCTCGAGGCGAAGGCCGGCCTCGACCGCCCGATCCTCGTCCACGCCATCCTCGAGACCGCCCAGGGCGTCGTCAACGTCGAGGAGATCGCCGCCGCCAGCCCGCGTATGCAGGGCATGAGCTTCGGGCCCGCCGACCTCGCCGCCTCGCGCCGGATGAAGACCACCCGAGTCGGCGGCGGCCACCCCGGCTATCGCTCGATGGAGGACCCGGCCGACCCCGAGAATCCCGAGGCCGACCGCGTCACCGCCCAGCAGGACCCCTGGCACTACTCGATCGCCCGCATGGTGGACGCCTGCGCCTCGACCGGCATCCTGCCCTTCTACGGCCCGTTCGGCGACATCAAGGACACGGCCGGCTGCGAGACGCAGTTCCGCGCCGCCTTCCTGCTCGGCTGCGTCGGCGCCTGGTCGCTGCACCCGGTTCAGATCGGGATCGCCAAGAAGGTCTTCAGCCCGCCGCCGGACGAGGTCAAGTTCGCCAAGAAGGTGCTCGAGGCTATCCCCGACGGCCGCGGCGTCCACATGATCGACGGCAAGATGCAGGACGACGCAACCTGGAAGCAGTGCAAGGTGATGGTCGAGCTCGCCGAGATGCTCGCGCAGAAGGATCCCGAGCTGGCCGAGGCCTACGAGCTCTGAGGCATTTTCTCCGGCGCGAAGGGCGCGCCGGAGAGGTCGCCGGCAGCGGCAGCGCCGGCGCGGCGAGCGGCGCGGTCGAACCGCCGCGGCCGGGCGGCGGCTGCGGTGACGGGCGCGGCTCGGGCGCGGCGACCTCGATCCGCACGCTTGCCGGAGCGCCGGTCTCCGAGCCGTTGGAGACGATCAGCTCGAACTCGAGCGACGCCGGGCCGCCGGGCGCGACGAAGCTCGGGGTGGCGGTATCGGCGCCCGCCAGCTCCACCCCGGGACCGGCGGTCTGGAGCCAGGCGTATTCGAGCGGTAGGTCGTTCGGGTCCCAACTGCCCGTCCCGTCAAGCCCGACGAGCGCCCCGGAGGCGACCCGCCGGTCTGGGCGGGCGACCGCGGTCGGCGTCGGGTCCGAGGACGGGATCCGCACCCGCACGCGGTCCGGCGCGCTGACCGCGGCACCGTCACTGACCGTCAGGGAGAAGGTGAGGAGGTGCGGGTGCGGCGGGGCGACGAAGGACGGTGAGACGGTGTGGGCCCCCGCCAGGTTCACCGGCCAGCCGCTCACCTGCTCCCACTCGTACTCGAGCGGCGCGCCGCTCTCGGCGGCGCTCAGCGAGCCGTCGAGGGCGACCTTCGTGCCGGTGGAAGCGAGCTGCGAGTAGCCGGCATGGGCGACGACGCCGGAGGTGTCGGCGGTCGCGACGTACTGCCGTGGCAGCCATTTCGCGTACGGGGTGCCGTGGCAGTCGAGCTCGTCGAGGCAGGCGTCGGAGTCGTGGGCGCCGTAGGCGTAGAAGGCGAAGCTCTTCGCCCCGAGCAGCTCGCCGAAGACGTTCTCGGGGTTTTTCGTCACTTCGTAGTCTTCGTAGGCGAGCAGCCGGTGCGGGGCGTCGTAGGTCTCGCGGGCCTCGCGCAGGAACAGCGCGGCGGCGACGTGGTCCGGATGGTTCGGCCCGATCAGCGGCGCGGTGTAGTTCTGCGTCGCGATCAGGTGCGGGTGGAACGAGTCGATCGTCGCCGCCACGGTGTCCACGAGGTCCTGGTAGTCGTAGGAGGCCGACCCGTCGACGGCGAGGATGGACCCGTCGGCCGGTTCGCCGCCGTGCTCGCTTCGCCACAGCTTCGTGAGGCTGTCGAACCCGTAGCGCTCGTAGCCTTTGCCGTCGATGCCGCCGGAGGGCAGGCGCATGAAGACGAGCGATATCCAGGGCTGACCCGCCAGCGTCTCCACGTGGATGGAGCGACCGTTCACGGTCGATTGGGAGCCGGTCCAGTGGCTCGCGGCCCCGGCCATGTGCGCGTATGCCGCCTTGGCGCCCTCCTCTCGCCCCTTCCAGTAGCTCTCCGCCCGGCCGGCGTCGCCGGCCGTCAGGAAGACGGTCCGCACGCAACGGCCGCTGTGGATGTCCTGGTAGAGGGCCGGGCTCTGGAAGAGCAGGGTGTCGTCGGGGTGCGCGGCGACATAGAGCGCTGTCGAAGCGCAGGTGGGATCGAGAGGAGGATGCGCGCCGGCTGGCGGCGCGGTCGCCAGCGCAGCCAAGCAGAGCGCGGCACCCAGCGCGCGCAGACCGATCGGACGGCGCCCCTCATTGGTCGGGAAATGTTAGGCCGAACTGGCGAGGACGGCGTCTCGCCAGCTGCCGCTGGGACGACTAGCCGAGCCGCTCTTCGAGCGCGCCGAGCTGCGTCCGCATCTGCTCGGGCAGCCGCTCGCCAAGCGCATCGAGGTGCTCGCGCACCTGCGGCAGCTGCTCGCGCACCAGGTTCTCGTCGACCCGCAGCAGCTCCGCCATCGCCTCGTCGGAGATGGTCAGCCCTTCGGTCTCGATCGCGCCCTCGGCCGGCAACAGCCCGATCGGCGACTCGACCGCCTCGGCCTGGCCCTGGCAGCGTCGGAAGATCCAGGCGAGCACGCGGCTGTTCTCGCCGAAGCCCGGCCAGAGGAAGTTGCCGTCGTCGTCTTTGCGGAACCAGTTGACGTAGAAGATGCGCGGCAGGCGGGCGCCCTCGCGCTCGCCGATCCGCAGCCAGTGGGCCAGGTAGTCGGCCATGTTGTAGCCGCAGAAGGGCAGCATCGCCATCGGATCGAAGCGCAGTTCGCCGACGTTGCCGGCAGCCGCGGCGGTCTTCTCCGACGACATCGTCGCGCCGAGGAAGACACCGTGCTCCCAGTCGAAGGCCTCATGGACGAGCGGCACCGTGGTGGCGCGGCGGCCGCCGAAGAGGAAGGCGTCGATCGGCACGCCGGCCGGTTCCTCCCACTCGGGGGCGATCGTCGGGCACTGCGAGGCGGGGGTCGTGAAGCGGGCATTGGGATGCGCCGAGGGCGTCTCCGAGGCCGGCGTCCAGTCGTTGCCGTGCCAGTCGCGAGCGTGCTCGGGCGGCTCGGTGGTCATTCCCTCCCACCAGACGTCGCCGTCGTCGGTGAGCGCGCAGTTGGTGAAGATCGAGTTGCGCTCGATCGTCCGCATCGCGTTGGGGTTGGTCTTCTCGCCGGTTCCCGGGGCGACGCCGAAGAAGCCGGCCTCGGGGTTGACCGCGTAGAGGCGGCCGTCGGAGCCGAACTTCATCCAGGCGATGTCGTCGCCGACCGTCTCGACCTTCCAGCCGGGCAGGGTCGGGATCAGCATCGCCAGGTTGGTCTTGCCGCAGGCCGACGGGAAGGCGCCGGTGACGTACTTGACCTCTCCCTCGGGCGAGGTCAGCTTGAGGATCAGCATGTGCTCGGCCATCCAGCCCTCGTCGCGCGCCATCGCCGAGGCGATCCGCAGCGCGAAGCACTTCTTGCCGAGCAGGGCGTTGCCGCCGTAGCCAGAGCCGTAGGACCAGATCTCGCGCGTCTCGGGGAAGTGGACGATGTACTTGTTGTCCTCGTCGCAGGGCCAGCTCACGTCCTCCTGACCGTCGGCGAGCGGCATTCCGACCGAGTGCAGGCAGGGCACGAACTCGCCGTCGGAGCCGAGCACGTCGAGGGCGCCCTTGCCCATCCGCGTCATGATCCGCATCGAGACGGCGACGTAGGGCGAATCGGTCAGCTGGACGCCGATGTGGGCGATCGGGGAGCCGAGCGGGCCCATCGAGAAGGGCACCACGTACATGGTGCGGCCGCGCATGCAGCCCTCGAAGAGGCCGCGCAGCGTCTCCTTCATCTCAGCCGGGCCGCGCCAGTTGTTCGTCGGGCCGGCGTCCTCCTCGCGCTGCGAGCAGATGAAGGTGCGGTCTTCGACCCGGGCGACGTCGCCGGGGTCAGAGAGGGCGAGGTAGGAGTTGGGCCGCTTCGCGTCGGAGAGACGCTCAAAGGTGCCTGCGTCGACCAGGCCCTGGGCGAGCGAGTCATACTCCTCGGCCGAGCCGTCGCACCAGTGAATGGCGTCGGGCTGGGTCAGATCGGCGACCTCCTCGACCCAGTCGAGGAGCTTTGCGTGGGTGGTCGGCGCGTCGGCCGTGCTGGCTTGGCTCATTTCGCGCACTCTACTTACTGGGCGAGAGGTTGAAGAAGTCCACGTTCGCATCCTCATCGCGAATCCGCAGCTTCGCCGTTTCGGTTTTGCCGCCCGCAAGCGTGACCGTGCATGAGAAGACCGTGCCCGGCTCGACGTCGACGCCAGAGGGGCACTCGACAGAGGTAACTTTTCCACCTCGGGTTTTTTCGACGCTGTCCTTGATCTGGTCCTCGGTCTTCTTGTCGTCCAGCGCCGTTCCGCCGCAACCGATCGCGGCGACGGTGAGGATCAGCGCGGCGAGCACCCCGCCGCGTCCCGCAAAGCTCATCTTTCTCCCTTCGGTTCGATCGACGGAGTATCCCAGGCGGGGCGCCGCTCAACCGTCGAACAGCGGCGAGCGCGGGTTCAGAGACCTGGCCCTGCGGTAGGCGCTGACCGCGGCCCCGGCGTTGCCGCTCCGTGCCTCGATCCGCGAGAGCACGAGCCAGGGGCGCCAGTTGGTCGACTCCCGCTCCGCGGCGCCGCGAGCAGCCTCCGCGGCGCCCGCCAGATCGCCCATTTCCTCCAGCAGAAGCGCCTCCTGCAGGCGCGGCGTGGCGGCCCCCGGTTGCACGTTCTGGGCGCTCCGCGCCGCCTCGAGGGCGCCCGGAAGGTCGCCCCGGCGCGCCTCGGCTTCGCTTTCGCGCAGGAGGGTGGTCGCGGCTAGCGGGATCGCGATCGCGGCGATCGCCACGAGGGCGGCCAGGCCAAAGGCGAGCCGCGGCAGGAGGCCGAGGATGGGCCTCTCCCCCTGACGGCCGTCCCCGGTCACGGCGACGGCCGTGAGCAGCAGCATCGCCACGGGGATCACGGGCAGTTGCCACATCCAGTCGACGGCCGCAGTCAGGGCGAAGGCGGTGCAGCCGGCGACCGCCGCCGCCAGTGGAGCCCGCGCCGCCGCGTGCGCGCGCAGCGTCAACCGTCCGCCCCCGAGAATCGCCACCAGCAGGAAGGCGACGAGCAGCGCCAACCCGACGATGCCGAGCTCGCCGAGCGTCTGCATGTAGAGCGAGTGGGCGTCGCGGACGGTGTCGTCGTTCTCGCCGTTGCGCGCCCACCAGTATTCGAACGTTCCCGACCCCGTGCCGGTCAGGGGGTTGGTGGCGTTCTGGTCTACCGTCGCGCTCCAGTACTGGTAGCGACTCTGGCCGGCCGCGCTGGAGAGCCGGCCGGTTCCCTCCCCAGGGCTGGCGGGTTCCTTGAATTCCGCCCAGGCATCCGAGACGCGACCCGGCCCGCCGGCCGCCAGGAAGGCGACCGCGAGCACGGCCGCCGCCGCCACCGCTCCCGCTCGCGCCGTGCGCGGCGAGGCGTGGGACCAGCGCGGCCGCACCCCG
>DASWMG010000006.1:0-2877 GCA_036399875.1 Solirubrobacterales bacterium | reverse complement strand
TGGCCAGTGAGTCTTCGAAGATTTCGTCGAAGGCGGCGAAGGTCGTGTCGGTGAGGATGTAGGTGCCGGCGACGAAGGCGACGCCGATCACCACCGCGAGCGTCGTCGTCAGCGCGCGCACCTTGCGCGCCCAGAGGCTCTTGAGCGCGAGGCTGGTCAAGCGCGGTCGGGTGGGCCGTCGCTCACGATCTGCCCGTCGCGCAGCAGCAGCAGCCGGTCGGCGTGGGCGGCGGCGGCAGGATCGTGGGTGACCATGATCACCGTCTGGCCGAACTCGTCAACCGCCTGGCGCAGCAGCCGCAGCACGTCTTCGCTCGCCTTCGAGTCGAGGTTGCCGGTCGGCTCGTCGGCGAAGACGACGGTCGGCTTGGAGACCAGCGCCCGCGCCACCGCGACGCGCTGCTGCTGGCCGCCGGAAAGTTCCGAGGGCCGGTGGGTACGGCGGTCCTCGAGGCCGACCGTGCGCATCAGCTGCTCCACCCAATCCCGGTCCGGCTTGCGGCCGGCGATCGAGAGCGGCAGCACGAGGTTCTCCTCCGCGGTCAGGACGGGCAGCAGGTTGAAGAACTGGAAGACGAAGCCGAGCTTGTCGCGGCGCAGCTCGGTCAGCTCACCGTCGTCGAGCGAGGTGATCTCCTCGCCGTCGAGGATCACCGTGCCCGAGGTGGGCTTGTCGAGGCCGGCGAGGATGTGCATCAGCGTCGACTTGCCCGAGCCGGACGGGCCCATGATCGCGACGAAGCGGCCGCGCTCGAAGCCGGTGCTGACGTCGACCAGGGCGTCGACCGCCGCCTCCCTCTCGCCGTAGCGGCGCGAGAGGCCGACCGCCTCGACCACCTGGCCGTTCTGCTCGCTCACGACAGGCACCGTATCGTGCGCGCCGATGGCGCTGGCCGACGAACTCGACGGGCTCCTGGTCGACCTCGACGGAGTCGTCTGGATCGGGCGCGAGATGGTGCCAGGGGCGGTCGAGACTCTCTCCCAGATGCTCGCCGACGGCAAGGAGATCGTCTTCGTCACCAACAACTCGGTGAAGCAGCCGGCCGAGTACGCGAGCCGTCTGCGCGACGCGGGGATCGAGATTTCCGACGAGCGCGTCCTGACCGGTGGAGTGGCCACCGCCAGGCTGGCGGTGGAGCGGATCGGTCCCGGCGCGACGGCCTTCGTGATCGGAGCGCCGGGCTTCAAGGAGACGGTCGCGGCGGCTGGGCTGGAGCTGGTCGAGGGTGAGGCCGCGCAGTCGGCGGACGCGGTGATCGTCTCCGCTCATCGCGAGTTCGACTACGCCGAGTTGCTCACCGCTACGCGTGCCCTGCAGGCCGGCGCCTCGCTCTTCGGGACCAGCCGCGATCCGACCCTGCCGATGCCGGGCGGGGCCTGGCCCGGGACGGGCGCGACGCTGGCGGCGGTCGAGACGGCCTCGGGAAAGCGGGCCGAGACGGGAGGCAAGCCGGAGCCCCACCTCTTCGAGCAGGCGAGGGCGTTGGTCCCTCGGGCGGAGCGCGTGGCGATCGTCGGCGACCGGATCGCCTCGGACATCGAGGGCGGCCGGCGGGCGGGGCTGATCACGATCCTGGTGCTGACCGGAGCGGCCACCCGCGCCGAGGCGGAGGCGGCGTCGCCGCCCCCCGACCACGTCGTCGAGAGCCTTGCCGACCTGGTGCGATGAGCGGGCGTGGCGATTTATCCGCGCATATGACGGATAAGTCGCCACAGGCGCCCGTCCGCCCCGGCATCGCCTTCGCGGGCGTCTTCGCGGTCACCTTCGCGGGACTCGTCGCCGTCGGCGCCGTGCTGCCCGTCCTGCCCCGCTACGTGCACGGGCCGCTCGACGGCGGCAACGTCGCGGTCGGGATCGTGATCGGCTCCTACGCCGTGACCGGCCTCCTGCTGCGGCCCTTCGCCGGGCGGCTCGCCGACCGCCGCGGCCACAAGCCGGCTGTCCTGATCGGATCGGCCGTGGTCGCCGGGGCAGGGTTCCTCTACCTGCTGCCGCTCGGAATCCCCGGCCTGATCGTGGCGCGGCTGCTGCTCGGCGCCGGCGAGGGCACCGTGTTCACGGCCGGCTCGGCTTGGATCGTCGACATCGCGCCGCCCGAACGGCGGGCGCGGGTGATCGGCCTCTACGGCCTCGCGGTCTGGTCGGGCTTGAGCGTCGGCCCGCTGCTCGGCGAGCTGCTGCTGCACGCCTCCGGCTACACGGCGGTCTGGCTCTTCGCCGGCGCGGCGCCGCTGGTCGGCGCGCTGATCGCGCTGCGGCTGCCCGACCCGTTCCGGCCGGCGGGCCAGGCCGAGCGGCACCCGCTGATCGCGCGCGAGGCGGTCCGTCCCGGCGCGGCGCTGGCGCTCGCCTCGTTCGGCTACGCGACCGTCGCCTCGTTCGTCGTCCTGCACCTCGACGCGCGCGGCGTCGGCCACGGCGCCACCGTATTCGGCGCCTTCGCGACGATGGTCGTGCTGACCCGACTGGTCGGCGGCGACCTCCCCGACCGGGTCGGGCCGGCCCGGGTCGCCGTCGTCGCGGCGGCTGGCGAGGCGGTGGGGCTGGCGGTCATGGCCTTCGCCCACAGCATCGGCGTGGCGATCGCCGGGGCGCTGATCATGGGCGCCGCCTTCTCGCTCCTCTACCCCTCGCTCTCGGTGATCGTGGTCGGCCGCGTGCCGGCGGCGCGGCGAGGCGCGGCGCTCGGCACCTTCACGGCGTTCTTCGACGCGGGCATCGGCTTCGGCGCCCCGGCGGCGGGAGTGGTCGCGGCGCTCGCCGGCTACCAGAGCGCCTTCCTCTTCTCGGCCGCGATCGCCCTGGTCGCGATGGTCACGGTGGCGCTGACGATCTCCTCGCGAGGGCGGGCGCTCTTCGCGGGACCCGCCGGGGGG
>DASWMG010000005.1:0-2166 GCA_036399875.1 Solirubrobacterales bacterium | reverse complement strand
CGCTCATCCAAAACGGCTTGCCTCAGGTGATCTTGCGCCCTGAGATCGCGCGTGAGATGACGAGGCGCTGGATCTCGGAGGTGCCCTCGAAGATCGTGTAGATCTTCGCGTCGCGGTGCATCCGCTCGACCGGGAACTCGCGGGTGTAGCCGTTACCGCCGAGGATCTGGATCGCCCGCTCGGTGGCCCAGACCGCGACCTCGCCCGCCTTCAGCTTCGACATCGAGCCCTCGGCGTTTTCGAATTTGTGGCCGTTGCGGCCCATCCAGGCGGCGCGCCAGACGAGCAGGCGGGCCGCGTCGATCTCCAGCTTCATGTCGGCGAGGGCGAAGGCGATCGCCTGGTTCTCGATGATCGCCTTGCCGAACTGGCGCCGCTCTTTGGCGTACTCGAGGGAGTACTCGTAGGCGGCGCGGGCGATGCCGAGCGCCTGGGCGCCGACGGTGGGCCGGCTTGCCTCGAAGGTCTGCATCGCCGCCTGCGATTTCGATTTCTTGCCTTCGCGCACGCGGGCGAGCCGTTCGTCGAGCTTCTCTTTGCCGCCGAGCAGGCAGGCGCCCGGGACGCGACAGTCGTCGAGGTGGACGTCGGCCGTGTGGGAGGCGCGCAGGCCGTGCTTCTTGACCTTGGCGCCCTGCTCGCAGCCCTTGGTGCCGGGCGGTACGACGAAGGCGGCGTGGCCGCGCGAGCCCAGCTCGCGGTCGACCGAGGCGATCACAACGTGGACGTTTGCGATGCCGCCGTTGGTCGCCCAGGCCTTCTGGCCGTTGAGCACCCATTCGTCCTTGGCCTCGTCGTACTTCGCGGTGGTGCGGATCGCCGAGACGTCGGAGCCGGCGTCCGGCTCAGAAGCGCAGAAGGCGCCCACCTTGGGATCGTCGGCGTCGCCGAAGCACTGCGGGATCCACTCGCCCATCTGCTCGGGGGTCCCCTGTCCGAAGATCGCGGCGACCGCCAGCGAGGTGCCCATGATCGCCATGCCGATGCCGGCGTCGCCCCAGAAGAGCTCCTCGTTGGCGATCGGCAGGGTGAGGCCGGTTTCGTCGGCCCAGAACTGGCCGAGCGCTTCGAAGCTGTAGAGACCGATCTTGGCGGCCTCCTGGATGACGGGCCAGGGGGTCTCCTCGCGCTCGTCCCACTCCTCGGCCGCGGGGCGTACGACGCCCTCGGCGAAGCCGTGGACCCACTCCTTGATGTCCTTCTGGTCCTGGTTCAGCTCGAGCGTAAACCTGGGGCCATCGCCCCCGCCGCCGTTGCCGGCGACTTCGTTCACGAGCTGCTCTGCGTCTGCCACCCCTGCGGAATCGCTCATGGAGCGATCCTACACGGAAACTTGTCGTCCTACGACGGGTTAGGCACCGCCGGCGGGGCTCAAATGTCGCGCAGGTCGAAGGCGCGCAGCCCCTCGGGGCCGCCATCGGAGCAGTCGTAGAAGCGCCGGTTGACGCAGTCGTACTCGTTGCCGGCGCCGTCGTAGGCCTGCTCGACCGAGAAGGGGCAGTGTGGGAGCGCGCCACCGGTCATCTTTACGCCGCCGAAGCCGCCGGGCCGCAGGACCGCGTCGAGCTCGACCGTGGCGCCGAAGACTTCCTGCATGCAGCCGACGTACTGGGTGCCGCTGAGCGCGTCGACGTAGCTGTAGAGGAACCGGCAGCCCATCTCGACGCAGCCGCGCGGCTCGACCATCTTGTCGCAGAAGGAGCGGCACTGACGGCACTCCCCCGTCTTGCGCTGCGTAGCCGGCATAGAGAGAGTCTAGGGACCGCTCTAGGCGGCTAAAGCCTGCACGCCCGGGACGTGGCCGAGCTCAGCACGCAGGCTCGAGGGGCGCACCCGGAAGGCGTCTCCGAGCTTGAGCTCGTGGGTCCCGTCGCCGTTGGCGATCGCGAGGTGGACCGGCGCGTCTCCCTTGTGGTGTTCGAAGAGGGCTTTCAGCTCCTCGATCAGGACGTCGGGGTCGCTGTGGTGGACGACGTCGATGGTCAGCTTCACCGGTTCGGACGGGAGGCGGGCGGCGGCGCTTGCGGATGCGATCTCCTCGCCGTCGGGCTCGAAGCGCTCGGCCTCCTGGACCACCAGCTTCGTCTCCCCCCTGTCCTTGTGGTCGATACGGCCGCGGACGAGAACGACGGCGTCGGGCTCGATTGTCGTGGCGCTCTCAGCCTG
>DASWMG010000004.1:0-3699 GCA_036399875.1 Solirubrobacterales bacterium | reverse complement strand
CCCGTGCGGAAAACGCGGACCTCATCGTTCTCGACGTGCCTCCCGGAGAACACCGTGTGCAGGTTAGCCGCGTACTTCCACCTGCTGTGCTCGGCGATCGTCACCACGTCGAACTCGCCGTCGCGCAGATCGGCGTCCGGGGCCAGCTTCATCCCGCCGCCGAAGGTGCTGTTGTTGGCGGCCGCCACCGAGTAGCCGGTGAAGCGGATCCGCTCCTCGCCGACCTGGATCGTGAAGCGGGCCGGCTTCCAGGCGACCAGGGAGCGAAACCCGGCGTAGGCGTAGACGAGGTTGCCGCGCAGGAGGCGGGTCTCATTGGCGAGCCGGTTGGCTTCGGAGTCGAGACCGGCGCTGGCGATGCCTAGGAAGCGCTTGCCATTGGCCTCGCCGACGTCGATGCGGGCCGTGTGCCCGGCGAGCAGCGTCTCCACCGCGGCGGTGGGCTCCGATGGGATGCCAAGCGTCCGGGCCAGGTCGTTGCCGCGCCCGGCGGGCAGGATGCCGAGCGGCGTCTCCGAGCCGGCGAGGGCGCCACCGACGGCGCCGGTCAGGCCGTCGCCGCTGACCACGACGGGCTGCTCGCCCGCCTCGGTGGCGAGCAGGGCCCGCTCGACGCCATCCTCGAGGCCGCGGGTGCCGGCGACCCGGAAGGGCACCCGTCGGGCGTCGAGCTCGGCCTCGATTCGCGGCAGCAGCTTCAGCGCTCGGCCGTGCGCCGACGCCGGGTTCACGAGCAGCGTCAGCGGCATCCGGTCGGTCATCGGGGGCAGCCTAATCGCGACAGCGCCGCTCAGGGCGGCGCGAAGCGCCCGATCCAGACGACGCGCCCCGCCAGTTCCTCGTGGAGCGCGGTCTCGAAGCCCCGCATCGCCAGCCGCCACTGCGTCCAGGGGACGACGAGGCGCCATCGGCCCCGTCGCGGCGGCTCGATGTAGATCATGTGACCGCCGGGACGCAGCACCCGCGCAGCCTCACCGGCGCGCAGGGCGCTCTCGTCGCTGACGACCAGGTCGAACTGGTCCTCGGGGTAGGGGAGGGCGCGATGGTCGCCCCGCTTGAAGGCGACCCGTCCCTCGGGATCGAGCCCGACCCTGGCGACCGCGGCGCGCACCGCCTCCTCGGAGGAATCGAAGCCACGCACCCGCGCCGCCGGGAACTCGCGCGCGAGGAAGAGCGTCGCGTCGCCCTCGCCGCAGCCGATCTCGAGCACCCGCTCGGGCGCCTCGGGCAGGGCGAGGACAGCGGCTGCGAGGGTCGTCAGCCGGTCCATCGACTAGGCTTCCGCCGCAATGGAGGGGTCTGAGCAGCGCATGGGGGATGCCGACCGGCGCAAGCTGATCATTCTCGTCGTCTTCGCGGCGCTGGCGGCGATCATCGTCGCCGCGATTCTGATCGGCCGCGGCGGCGGGGACGACGACGGGGACTCGAGCGCGTCCGCGAGCGCCGACGGCTGCGAGCAGGTCGAAGCGCCCCAGCCCAAGAGCGTCAGCTTCGACGCCGCCGAGAACGTCCTCGAGGCGGGCGAGGAAGCGACCGCGGTGGTCGAGACCAGCTGCGGCACCTTCGAGATCGCGCTCGACACCAAACGGGCGCCGAAGACCGCCAACTCCTTCGCCTTCCTCTCCGAAGAAGGCTTCTACGACGAACTCGTCTTCCACCGCATCGTGCCCGGCTTCGTGATCCAGGGCGGCGATCCGGAAGGGACTGGCACCGGCGGCCCCGGCTACAGCGTCGACGAGAAACCGCCGCCCAACCTCGCCTACACGAAAGGCATCGTGGCGATGGCGAAGAGCGGGGCGGAGCCGCCCGGGCGCTCCGGCAGCCAGTTCTTCGTCGTGATCGGCGCCGACGCCGGCCTGCCGCCCGAATACGCCCTGGTCGGCAAGGTCAGCGAGGGCATGGACGTGGTCGAACGGATCGGCAAACTGGGCACGCCGGCCGAAAAACCGAAACAGACGGTCCTGATCGAAAAAGTCTCTATCGAGCGCGGCTAGCGTTCGGCCGGGCCTAGGTCGCCGCGAAGAACTCGCGGGCGCGCTCGGCGACCAGCTTCGGCCGCTCGTCGGCGATGAAGTGCCCGCAGTCGCGGACCAGCTCGACCGTCATCTCGTCGGCGTGCTCCTCGTAGCCGTCGAGTAGCTCGGGGCGCAGGATCGCGTCCTCGACGCCGAAGAGGAGCACGGTCGGGACGGTGAGCCGCGCCTTCGCGTAGCGCCCCCGCAGCAGCGCCGGCACCTCGCGCAGCTGGAAGCTGCGGTACATCTGGACGCCGGCCCGGGCGCGGTCGGGCTCGGCCAGGTTGTCGGCGAAGGCGCGGACGGTCTCCTCGTCCCACGCGTCCTTGACGGTCGAGCCGGAGCGGAATATCCCTGGGACGAAGCCGGTGCGGCGCTGCAGTTGGTAGCCGAGGACCGGCGCCATCACCACGAGTTGGTAGGTGAAGCGCCAGGCGTAGGGAATCACCGCCGGCAGGCCGCCGATCCAGGGGTGGAGGATGTTGAGCGCGAGGAAGCGCTCGAAGCGGTGCGGCGCCCTGAGGCAGAGCAGGAAGCCGATCCAGCCGCCCCAGTCGTGGCCGACCAGCTTGACGCGGTCGAGGCCCAGCGCGTTGAGGACGGCCAGCACGTCGTCGGCGAGGTTCTCCTTCTCGTAGCCCTCGGGCGGAGCGTCGGACCAGCCGAAGCCGCGCAGGTCAAGCGCCAGCACGCGGTGGCGGTCGGCGAGGGCCGGCATCAGGTGGCGCCACTCGTACCAGTGCTGTGGCCAGCCGTGCAGGCAGAGGACGACGTCCTCGCCCTCGCCGGCTTCGGCGACGTGGAAGTTAAGCCCGCGCGCCCGCACCTGGCGATGCGTGACGCCGTCTACGTGGGGCGGCTCGCTCATCGGGCACAACCTAGCGGCGACCCGCGGTGCCGACTGTGGAGTTGACCACACTGGAGCGTGGTCAACTCCACAGTCACCGCTAACCTGGCCGCGTGGCCAAGGTCGACGTGGGCGATGCGGCGCCGGAGTTCGAGCTGCCCGGCAGCGGCGGGCGCACCTACCGGCTCGCCGACTACCGCGGCCGCAACGTCGTCCTCGCGTTCTATCCGGGGGACGCCACGACCGTCTGCACCAAGCAGTTCTGCTCCTACCGCGACAAGGCCGACCGGCTCGACGCGCTCGACGCCGAGGTCCTGGGCATCTCGCCGCAGTCGGTCGAGTCGCACGAGCACTGGATCGAGGAGGAGAGCCTCAACGTGCCGCTGCTCGCCGACGAGGACCTCGCCGTGAGCAGGCGCTACGGCGTGGTCGGCTGGGCGGGACCCCTGGGGCAGCTCTTCGGGCTGGAGGGGACGAGCGGCGGGCGCTACGTGATGCGGGCGATCTTCATCGTCGACGGCGAGGGCGTCGTCCGCTACCGCCACGTCTCGCGTACCGGCTCCAGGTTCCAGACCGTGAGCGACCTGGAGGCGGCGCTCGCGTCGATGGCCTGATGGCGCCCGAGCCGCGGCCGTTCGCGCTGGGCGCGGCACCGGTCCTTCGCGGGGAGGTCGCCGGCGGAGCGTCCGGGGGAGGGGTGCCGATCGTCCTCTGCCACGGGATCACGGCCACCCGCCGCTACGTCGTCCATGGCTCGCGGGCGCTCGAGCGCGCCGGCCACGCCGTCGTCTCCTACGACGCTCGCGGGCATGGCGAGTCCGACCCGGCGCCGGCGGG
>DASWMG010000003.1:0-3795 GCA_036399875.1 Solirubrobacterales bacterium | reverse complement strand
CGGAAGCTCGGGGACCGCTTTCGGAGCGCTGCCGGCGCGCTCGTTCGTGGGCAGGGCGGAGGCGGAGGCCGCGAGGACGGCGGCAGTGAGGGACGCGACAAGCAGGGCACTTATTGAGTACCGCCGCGCTCCCGGTCGAAGCGCTCTTGGGGGCCGACGAGTCGGCATTGGCTTCCCTCCGATGGGTTGCCCCCGCCCGGGAGTCGGCTACCCACGAAGGGTCGAGGTACGCGGGGAAAATGTTAGACCCGTATTAAGGCGGGTTCCGGGGCGACCGCTATAGCCTTCGGCCGTCCCCGATCCGGAGAGGAACCCCCAGCCAATGTTCGTTTCGAAGGCCGCCGTCGTCGGCGGCGGCACCATGGGCGGCGAGATCGCCCAGGCGATCGCCGCCGCCGATATCCCCGTCGTTGTCAAGGACATCGACCAGAAGTTCGTCGACGCCGCGCTGGAGAAAGCGCGCGCCGTCACCGAGGGCCAGCTCGGCCGCCTCGTCAAGAAGGAGAAGCTGACCCAAGAGCAGGCGGACGCCCGGCTCGCCGAGGTGATGGGCCGGATCGCCGGGACGACTAGCTACGAGGAGTTCGGCGACGTCGACTTCGTGGTCGAGGCGGTGCCGGAGCGGATGGAGATCAAGCAGGCGGTCTTCCGCGAGATCGACGCCGCGACGCCCGGGCACGTGATCCTCTCCTCCAACACGTCCTCGCTCTCGATCGCCGAGATCGGCGAAGCGACCCTGCGTCCCGACAAGGTCGTCGGCTTCCACTTCTTCTATCCCGCCTCGGTGATGCCGCTGGTCGAGGTCGTCGCCGGCGAGGACACCTCCCGCGAGACGGCGAGCGCCGCCTACAACTTCGCTCAGGCGATTCGCAAGCAGCCGATCGTCTGCGGCGAGGTCCCGGGCTTCGTCGTCAACCGCATCCTGATGGCGACGATCGGCGAGATCTGGCGCGCCCAGGAAGACCAGGGCCTCTCGCTGGCGAAGATCGACGAGGCGATCGCGGCGGCCAAGGTGGCGCCGATGGGGCCGTTCTTCCTCACCGACCTGCTCGGGCTGGACACGGTGCTGCACGTCGCCGAGCACCTCAGCGACTCCTACGGCGAGGGCTTCTACGTCCACAAGGGCCTGCAGAAGCTGGTCGGCGAAGGGAAGCTCGGCGCCAAGAGCGGCGGCGAGGGCTTCTTCAAGGATGGTGAGCAGACGATCCCCGGAGACGCCGAGCCGGACGCCGAGGAACTGGTCGCGATGTTCACCGGCCGGGCGCTGATCGAGGCCTGCCTCCTGGTCGAGGAGGGCGTCTGCTCGGTCCGCGACATCGACCTCGGGATGATGGCCGGCGCCGGGCTCGATCCACGCCGGGGCCTCTTCCCGCCGTTTTGGAAAGCCGACCTGGAGGGGCTCGACTCGGTGCTGGAGCGGATCGAGCAGCTCGAGGAGAAGTACGGCGAGCGCTTCACGCCGCCGGTCACCCTGAAGCGATTGGTCGCCCAGGGCCGCCACGGGCTCAAATCCGGCCAGGGCTTCTATCCCTATCCGCAGCCCGACGAGGGCGAGCAGGCCGAGACGGTGAAGCTGGAGACGCGCGACGGGGTCGCGATCGCCTGGCTCGCCAACGCGCCGATGAACGCGATCTCCCCCGACGTGATCCGCGACCTGAAGGCGGTTTGGGAGAAGGTCAAGGCCGATGACGGCGTCGGCGCGATGGTCGTCGCCTCCTCGATCCCGGTCGTCTTCTCCGCCGGCGCCGACATCAAGGCGTTCACGCAGATGGACGAGGCCGGCGGGGCCGAGCTGCTGCACACCGCCCACGCGCTGCTGCGCGACTTCGGCCAGGACAGCACCGCCACGGTGGCTGCGGTCAACTCGATCGCCTTCGGCGGTGGCTGCGAGCTGGCGATGGCCTGCGACGTGCGAATCGGCGCCGAGGCAGCCGTCTTCGGTCAGCCCGAGATCAAGCTCGGGATCATCCCCGGCTTCGGCGGGACCCAGCGCCTGCCGCGTCTGGTCGGCGAGAACAAGGCGCTAGAGATGAACCTGGTCGGCGACGCGATCCTCGCCGACGAGGCGCTCGAGTTCGGCCTCGTCAACCGGGTCGTCCCCGACCACGAGCTGTTCGAGACGGCGCTCGCCTGGGGCCGCAAGCTGGCCGGCCAAGCGCCGGTCGCGCGCGAGCAGATCAAGCGGGTCTCCGGCAAGGGCGACCTCGACGAGGGGATCGAGGCCGAGAAGCAGGGCTTCGCGACCGCCTTCGCCAGCGAGGACGCCAGGGAGGGCATCTCCGCCTTCCTCGGCAAGCGAACGCCGAAGTGGAGCGGCCGCTGAGCCTCATGGCCTCCCTGGCCGCCGGCTCAGCCGGCGGCCAGGGGCGTCGCCTTGCCGTTGCCTGAGGCTCCCTCCGGCTCCCCTTCCGTCGCCGTCGGATGGTGGGTCTCGGTGTATTCCTTCGCTTCGTCCCAGAGCTTTTCGAAGGCCTCGAGGGTTCGCCTCAGGTCTTTCTGATTGGAGAGGTAGACGGGCGTAACGGTCGGCGCCCGCAGGCGACGCGCGAAGTAGATCGCCGCGCGCGGCTGCCCGTCCTTGCAGAGGATCGTCATGTGGCGGTTGTGGCGCCCCCACGGGAGGAACTTGAGTTCGACCTGCTCCAGGTGCTCGTCGCTCAGGTTCCCGTCGAAGGCCGCCAGGAGCCTGACGGGCTTTTTGCCCTCCGGCAACGTGGTCGCGTCGCGGCTTTTCTCGAAGACCTCGTACATGTCGCTGGTCAGCCAGTCGCCGCTCTCGGAGATCGCCCAGAGTTCGTTGTAGTCGGTCTTTTCGAGCATGTGCCGCGTCCAGCCCTTGAGGGCGGTGAAGGTCTCGAGTACCACCGGTTCGGCGAAGGTCTTTCCGCAGACCCGGTCGTCGAACGAGTGGACCTCGATCTCGGTCTCGCTCTGCAGGAGTTCGAGCGTTTCCCTGAGCAGCTTGGTGAGCTCGTCCACCTCGCCGTCCGGGACGTTCATGCTCTTCATCGTGTGAGCGGCCAGCAGCGCCGGGTCGGCCCAGCGCTGGTAGTGGACCCTCCATTCCTTCTCCTTCTCGGCGTCCCCGTCGCCGCCCTGATGGTGTCCGGGGCGGTTCTTGTCCCAGAGGTCCTCCAGCACTTCGTAGGTGTCGGCGTATTCGGCGCTCTCGACCAGCCCGCCGGCGCGGCAGAGTTTCTGCCAGCTGTCGGCATGCCTGCCGGCGGTGCGGCGATAGAGGTCGAAGTAGCGGCCGCAGCGGTCGTCGACCATCGAGCCGATCGAGAGCACGCCGCGGCCGCGGGCGCCCGCGAAGGCGAACTCGAGGATTGCCCGCCGCCGCAGGTAGGCGGCGTACTGCTCCCCGCTCCCGGTGGGCGAATCCTGGAGCAGCTTGACGACGGCTTGGTGGCGGAGCGTCGAACGCCAGGCCGCGGGCCGTGCCTCTTTCCGTTCGCTGCGTTCGCGCAGGCGCTCGACCACCTCGTCGAGCAGGGCGGGGAGGAAGTCCTTGCCCGGCTTCTTGCCCGGGCAGGGAAAGTCGATCACCTCCGCGGCGTCGTAGATCTCCGGCCGGGGCACCTTCTGGCGTTCGCGCTCTTTGGCACGCTGCTTTTTGACTTCTTTGGTGACTTTGTTTTTGAGGCGCTTCGGGTCTAGGTGGTAGATCCGCAGCTGTTCGGGCTTGCGCAGGATGTACTGGAAGTCGAAGCTGGCCATCGAGTAGCCGACGTTCACCAGCACCAGGCGCTCCACTTCGAACTGACTCTCGACCAGCTCGACGATCGACTTCGG
>DASWMG010000002.1:0-2545 GCA_036399875.1 Solirubrobacterales bacterium | reverse complement strand
GCTAATCGTCACCTTCGCTGCGGCGGTCACGTTGCTTATCGCGATCATGGTTGGGCTCGACCTGATCGGCGCCAAGGACGATGTCTTCGTGGCTGCCTTCATCTTCATCATGGCTGGAGGAGCATTCGCGGTTTCCGAGGTCGTCGGTCATTACGCGAAGGATTGGGAGAGCAGGCATCGCCAGTCGCATAACGCCCCGCCCAACGGGTAGCGATTCCTCCGTCAACGCAAACCACGACGGAGGGACGAGATGGCTGAGCTGACGGTGCTCGAGGAGAAGCTTTCGGAGGTGCTGGGGCTGGCGCAGGCCGCGCAGGACGCGACGCAGAAAGTGGAGGGCCTGGTCGACGACGAGCAGATCGCCGCGGCGCTTCAGCAGATGCGTGAGGAGGCGGCGGAGACCGAGCGGCGCGCCACCGAGGTCGCCGAGAACCGCAACGGCAAGAAGACCGCGATCCTCGACAAGGCCGCCGAGACCAAGAGCGAGGCCAAAGAGATGATGTCGACCTACCTAGGCGACGACGCCGACGGGCTCGACGGCTTCGAGTTCCTGACGATGGCCGAGGCCGGCGAGTTGGGCCATGTTGCGGTGCTCGGAAAACTTGCGGAGTCGGCGGGCGAGAGCGAGGTGCAGGAGCTGGTCGGCTGGGCGATGCCGATTCAGGAACGGCACTTCAGCGAGGTCAAGGACTGCTCGCTGCAACTGGCGGCTGAGGAGGACCCGAACGAGGAGGCCTGAGGGCTACGCGGCGCGTCGCTCCTCACCGCTGTCGTAGGCGGCTGGATCGACGATTCGCGACGGTCCCGAGAGCCACGGCGCGACCTCCAGGGTGTTGCGCCGTGGCGTGGGGGGCGCCAGCGTCCACTCCTCGCATCCCGCGAACGCCGCAGCGAGGCCCCGGGCCTTCGCGCTGCGAGGTCGCGGCCGGTCCTGGTCGAAGATCTCCTTCGGCATGACTCTCCGTCCTTGTGTGGGGGGCGACCCGCTTCTGTGGCGGGCGTCACAAAGCATGGCCGCCCGATCAGACGAAAAAGCCGGGCTAAGCGAAAAGAAGCCGCAGCTTGCGTTTTCTGGCGCTAGACCGCTGCCCGCTCTTCCGCCTTCACGAAGGCGGCGATCTCCTCGGCGAGGCGCTGCGGCTGGTCGATCGGAACGAAGGTCTTCGAGTCCGGGATCTCGACGATCCTGGCGTTGCCGGCCTCGGCCGCGAGCCGCTGCGCGTAGCGGAGCGGGAAGAAGCGGTCTTCTGGCGCCCACGCAAGGAGGATCGGCAACTCGGAGCCTCGCAGCTTCTCCGCCGCCTCGAGCGTGTGGCGGTTGTCCATCCCCACCGTCACCTTCTTGAGGTCGCGCTTGACTCCGGCGTCGCGCTGCCCGGGCTCCATCCAGGAGGCGATCAGCTCGTCGGGGAAGCGCGTCTTCGCGAATGGCCGGAAGCCGGCGCGGCCGACGGCTCCGATGCGGAAGGGAGCGTTGATCGCGGCCATCGCGCCGGGCAGCCTGGCGATCCGGACCAGCGTTTTGAAGATGCCCGGAGGGAAGTTCTCGTGCGTGTCGCAGTTGGTTAGGACGAGGCGGCCGATCCGCTCCGGGTGCCGCGTGACCAGCACCTGGGACATCGCGCCGCCGGAGTCGTTGCCAACGATCGTCACGTCGTCGAGCCCCTTCATCTCGAGGAAGCTGTGGATGATGGCCGCGATGCCCGGGGGCGAGAGGTCCGCATCCGGGTCCATCGCGATCCGCTGCGAGCCGATCGGCCAGTCGGGTGCGATGCAGCGGAAGCGGTCGGAGAGGCGGTCGACGACGCCGTCCCAGAGCCGGCCGTCGACCAGGTAGCCGTGGACGAAGACGATCGGCTTCCCCTCGCCCGCCTCCCGATAGCGGATCCGTCCGGCCGGCAGGTCGATCTCGTGGCGCTCGGTCTGGATCATCGCGTCCTCCTCGCTGACTGTGGACTTGACCCCGCCCCAGTGTGGTCAACTCCACAGTCGGTGTCGTTTTCGATAAGTTACATACAGACTGTATGAATGTCAAGCGCACGCAGCGCGAGCGCTCGCAGGCCACGCGGGGCGCTCTGGTCGCGGCCGCCCGCCGCCTCTTCGCCGAGCGCGGCTATGCCGGCGTCGGCACGGAGGAGATAGTCCGCGCGGCCGGCGTCACCCGCGGCGCCCTCTACCACCACTTCGCCGACAAGCGCGACCTTTTCGAGGCCGTCTACGAGCAACTCGAGGCGGACCTCACCGAGCGGATCGCCTCCGGGGCCCTCGCCGCCAACGCCGACTCGCCGCTGGCCGCTATGCGGGCCGGCGCCGCGATGTTCCTGCGCGCCTGCACCGAGCCGGAGGCGCAGCAAATCGCCCTCCTCGACGGGCCCGCCGTGCTGGGCTGGGACCGCTGGCGGGAGATCGGCGCCGAGCACGGGCTGGGCCTGATCGAGGCCACCCTGCGGGCCGCGATCGAGGCGGACGCAATCCCGCGGCAGCCGGTGCGCCCGCTCGCCCACGTTCTGATGGGAGCGCTCGATGAGGCGGCGCTCCTGGTCGC
>DASWMG010000001.1:0-7448 GCA_036399875.1 Solirubrobacterales bacterium | reverse complement strand
AGCGGCGCCGAAGAAGCGCCCGCGCCGGCCGAATAGCCGGCCCGGCGGCTCTAGGAGGGGTTGGCGAAACGCGCGTGCGCGGCTGGCGAGCGCCGGACCAAGTGGGGCAAGGACGCAGGGAGGCCGAATAGCAGCGCTATTCGGCCGACTGAGGACGCCGCACCGCGCAGTGTGTCCGCCGCCGCCAGGCGTGGGCGGGGGTTTCGCCAATCCCTCCTAGCCCAGCCCGATCACTTTCAGGCGCCGCATCAGGCAGGTGCCGGCGAACTGACGCGTGTCGGCGAGCGAGTAGCCGAACAGTTCCCAGTCGTCGCCCTGCGGCGCCCAGGGCGGCGAGAGTACGCCGTCGGCGACCGGCAGTGCCTCCTCCAGCGTGCGCTGGATCGCCGCCTTGTAGCGCTCGTCCTCGTGCGCCTTCTCGCGCAGGAAGACCGAGCCGAAGGCGACGTGGCGATGCTCGTCGCGGGCGACGTTCCCGAAACCCTCGACGAAGGCCGGCAGCGTCCCTTCCCGCTCGTTGTAGTCCATGATGAAGTGCTGCCCGGTCAAGGCCAGCATCCCCTCGATCACCATGTGGTAGAGCGTCACCGCCTCGACCAGCGCCTCGGTGTCCTCGGGCTCGGCCGAGAGCCGCTCGGTCCGCCTCTTGAGCATCTCGTCGAAGAGGCGGCCGAAGTTCTCGTTGAGGTGCTCTGAGGTCTCGGCCAGCATCTCCGCCAGCCCGTCCGACTCCAGCACGCCGACTTCACGGTAGAAGCGCTCGAAGAAGCGCACGTGGCGCGCCTCGTCGGCGATCTGGGTGCAGAGGAAGATCCGCTGCTCCTCGGTCGGCGCGGCGCGCATGATCGGCCCCAGCTCCTCGGCCACCTTCTGCTCGCCGATGAAGAACGACGACAGCCCATACATGCGCTGGAAGCGCTCCTCGGGGCTGATCCGCTCGTGCCAGTCCTCGCGGTCGCGAGTGAAGTCGAGCTCCTGCGTCTGCCACTGCTGGCGCTCCCAGAGCGCGTAGAGCTCCGCGTAGCTGAGCAGCTTGACGTCGGCGGTGCGATCGGCGGCCTCGTTCAGCGCCGGGTCGGCGGTCGCCTGGAAGTCCTCGCGCTCGGTCCTTCGGATTCCCGTCGCCTCTTTGGCCTCCATCGGCCGAGCCTAGCAGCGCCCTGGCCAGCTGGCCAGTTTTTGTGCGCCCTCTACACCGTGTGCGTCTCGCCGGCCTTCAGCAGCACCACCCGCGAGGAGGTCTTCTCCTCGACCTCGGACTTGAACGCCTCGGCGTCGGTCTCGATCGGCGGGAAGGTGTCGTAGTGCATCGGGATCACGGTCGCGGCGCCGACGAACTCGGCGGCGACGACCGCGTCGCGGCGGTCCATCGTGTAGTGGCCGCCGATCGGCAGCAGGGCGACGTCGACGTCGCTGCGTTCCGCGATCAGCTTCATGTCGCTGAACAGGCAGGTGTCGCCGGCGTGGTAGACGGTCGTCTCGCCGATCTTGATCACCAGCCCCGCCGCCGGCCCCATCACGACGCCGTGCTCGGCGCTGAACGGCTTCTCTTCGGAGCCGGGCGTGGTGTTGGTGTGCCAGGCGGGGACGAGGCTGATGTAGCCCCACTCGAACTCGACCGTGCCGCCCAGGTTCGGGTCGCTGACCTTCTCGACGCCCTGCCCTTCGAGCCAGTTGGCAAGCTCGACCATCGCGACGCAGTGGGCGCCGGTGCGGGTGGCGACCGGGACGGCATCGGCGACGTGGTCGGCGTGGCCGTGCGAGAGCGCGATGTGGGTCGGGTTGACGTCCTCCGCGCTCGCCACCGCGCTCGGGTTGTTCGGCGCCAGGAACGGGTCGACGAGCACCGTCGTCCCTCCATCGCTCAGCTCGAAGCACGAATGGCCGTGGAATCGGATCTCCATCGTCAGCTCTCTCCTTTCTCGTCCCGGGGGACGTTCATCTCCTCGTGCAGTGCCCAGCCGACGGCGACGCCGACCATCATGCCCATCCTCGCCTCCTCGGCGAGCAGCGTCCTGACCGCGGCGAGCCGCTCGTCGGGGTCGGGTGCGGTCGCCGCCTTCAGCGTCTCGGCCTCGTGCGGCTCGCCGAACCAGCCGCCCTCGGCGAGGGCGCTGGCCAGCACCTTCTGCAGCCGGGGCGCGGCGCGGGCGACGACCGCCTCGGCCTCGGCGAAGCGCTCGGCATCCGCGAGCCGCTCGACCGCGGCCTCCAGCTCCTCGTCGCTGTAGGGCACCGGGTCAGCCTAATCGCCCAGGACCAGACGGGCGAAATGCGGCCTACCGCCGTGCCTTCCGGCAAGAGTTCTTGACCCGAGGCCGTTGGTCCGCCGTCTTCCCGTTCTGGCCGTCGAGCTTGACGTCGGCAAAAGAGGGCTCCTCGCACAGATTGCGGCTGTTGACCAGGAGTCCCTTCTTGCCGCCCTGCATGGTGAGGACGACCTTGCTCACAGGGGCATCGGGCACGGCCGCGAAGGTCGTCCGGATCCCTCCCCCGATCGAGTCGATGCGGCCGACCAGGTCGATCTCGAGGCCGTTGGGCCCGTGGAGCGTCGCGACCAGGTCCGGCAGGAGGTTGTTGGAAGAGCGCAGATAGACAGGCCCTTTCAGGGGCTCGTCGAGGAGCGGGGTGAGCGCCCGGACCTGACCGTAGATCGAGCCTGCGGGGCACTGGTCGGCCCGGAACTGCACCCTGGTGCAGATCGAGCGGATGTGGGCCTGGTCGAGGAAGGCCGAACGCGGCAGCGCTACCGACACCTTTGCCGTGTTGGCATGACCTTTACGGGCGCTGAAGATGGCCCTGAACCTGGGATGGGCTCCCCTGTTGGTCTTGCCGAAGAGGCGCATCCGCAGCTTCGGCTTGTATGGGAGGCTGGCGCAGCTCCCGACCTGGAAGGGGGAGGAGAGGCCGGCAACCGTGCCCGCCTCCGACACTGCTCTCCCGACCGTCTGCATCCGGGCGCAGGAGGTCGGATTCAACGTGAATTCCGGCCTGTTCACGTCGACATGGATCGTGCGATAGGAGATCGGTATTCCTTCGAGGATCTGCGGCAGCGGATCGGAGGCGACCGAGACCTCGGCCGTCTCCTTGTCGACGTGGAGCGCCGCGCGGGTGACGACGACCCCGAGGTCGAAGGGCCCGGCCTGAGCCGGAACCTTGACGACGAGGCTGTAAGGACCGCCCTTATATGGGCCGCCGAGGTAGACCGCGGTGGGGTCCTTGTCCGGCTGAGGGATCCAAAGCGGGCTCGGTCCGGGGCCCGAGGCGACCGTGGCGGTGCCGACCTGGGAGGCGGCGGGGCACCCTGCGGTCGCGGCAGCCGCCGCTGCGCAGAGCGGCACTCCGGCGAGCTTCGCCAGGAGACCGGGAGGAGTCCGTACGTCGAGCCCCGCGACGTTCTCTTCGCCGCTCTGGCGAGTCAAGGTCACCGCAACCGGCGAGAAGGCGCCGGCGGCGGGATTGACCGTCCCCGCCGAGAGCTTCGGTGAGAAGCCTCCGGTGGCACAGCCCTGGTCGAAGCTCATCGGGGTCTGGCCTTCCTTGGCCGCTCCGCCCGACCACGGGGTGAACTCGAATGCGGTCTCATACGCCCCGCAAGTCCTCGGCGTGGCGAGAACCCCCCTCGCTCCACCCTTGAAGTGCAGCTTGAACTCCCGCACGGGGACCTGGGGCGTATCCAGGAAGAGGGAAGTGATCTGCCCGGTGCGCGGATTCAGCTGGAACTCGCCAGGGAGCTTGACGTGGACGCCAAGTTCGTCGGCGACCAGCCATCCACGGGTCAGGCGACCCGGTTCCGGGGTGCGCTGGTAGATGGCAGCCTGGATCGGTCTCGACAGAGCCGGGGAGTCGATTTCCCCCGTCGCGATCTTCGCGGCCTCGGGACAGCGGGCGGGTGGGGGCGGCGAGACCTTGAAGCCGACCTGCGCCTCACTGCACGCCGCCAGGCCATCCGCGGCCCCAGGGGCGATCGTCAGCCCCTCCGGCAGCGTGATCACCGTGTCGCGCAGGTGCGAGGTGGCCCGCCCGTTGACCGCTTCGTTCTGAGGGATGGTCAGCGTCGCGTCGGCGCCGCTCGGGGCGGCTGCCTCCCTGGTGGTAGGGGTCAGCGAGAGGCTCGGATCGAATCCGAGTCTGCCGCAGTCGGTGATTTCGTCGACAAGCGGTGCCGGCTTCTCGTCGAACGTACCTGGCCTTTGATAGCTGTCGACTTCGAACCCGACCTCGAGCGGGACGCCGCAGCTCGTCGGGTTGGTCATGAAGGGTTCAGGCGCTCGTCCGCTCGAGCGAGCCGGGGACGCCGATTTGCTGTCGGCCGATTCCTGGATCGTCAGGCGTTCCGTGTCATGGCTGGAAGCGGCCGGCACCCCCCAGAGCGTCGTTTTCGCCGAGTGGAGAGGCACGAGGGAGGAGATTCCCGTCACCTCAGCCGTCACCCCGTAGTCGCCGTCGGAACGCACGCGAGCGTCGATGAACGCCGGCACCGCGGTCACATAGAAGCCGAGCCTGGCGACGCTGTCGGCACCGGAGGTTTCCAGGTTGTAGATCGAGACGGTGAACGCGTTTTCGAAGCTCCAAAGCTGAAGGACCGCGATTCCGACCTGGGAGCTGAGAGGGCATCCGGCGTCTTCGGTGACCAATGCGGTGGCGAAGGTGACCGTGCTGCAGGTGTCGACCGCGTTCAGGTTGCCGAGCAGTCCGGGAGGAAGAATGACTTTGATGCTCTTCACATTCGCGTATGGCTTCTTCAAGCCCCTTGAGTCAGATTCGCTGCTCGGGTTCGTGTTGAATTCGATGTTCGTCGTGAAGTCGGGGTGAGCACCGGCTTTGTCGGTCGACAGCTCGGCGCTGGCCGAGGCAATGCCGAATTTCTCGAATTCGGCGGCGCTCGCCGCGGTGGCGTGAATGGCTGCGAAGATCATCGTCGCCGTGAGGAGTGCGGTGAAGCGCTTCATCGTGCGGCCCTCCGGTCGTGGTTGGCTCTGTGCTCGCGCCTGGCCGCATTGCGCGAATGCCTTTTCACGCAGCGGACCTTGCCTTTGCGCATGGCGCGCCGCTGGTTTTTCCGGCAGCGCGGCTTGCGCTTGCGGGCCTCGTTGCCGGGCCCCCGGAAGGAGGCGGTGCCGGCGCCTGGGAGCTGCGGGGCGACGCCTTGCCCGCCTTGGCAATCGTCTCCCTGACACGGCGCTGGGGCCCCGGCGAGCGGTGGGAAGCCGCCGCCTTCGCGGGCGTCGTAGATCGAGATGACCGTGCTGAGGTCCTGGGGGACCAGGCGCTCGGCCGAGGTGAAGAAGACGTCTGAGCCGCTGGGAGTCATCCCGTAGAGGAAGCTGGGAAGCTGGCCTTCGCCCGACGAGATCAGGTAGGTCTGCTGTCCCCCCTTCCACTCGTAGACGTCCCAGGTGCCATTGACGTCGCCGGGGGCGAGGGCGTCCTCGGTCTGGAAGAAGACCGTCTCGCCGTCGTCGGTGACGTTCTGGATGCGGACGATGGAGCTGGTCGGGTTGAGGGCCATCGAGAAGTTCGACTGGAGCCGGGCGTCGCCGGCGGCCGGGATGCCGTCGGGCGGGCAGGAGACGCAGTCGAGGCCGCCGTCGCCGACGTCGTAGCGGTAGATCTGGATGTGGCCGTCGCTGTCATAGCCGGTCACATCGGCACGGGACTCGAAGAGGAAGACCGAGCCGTCGGGGGTGGTTCGCGAAGGGTCGTTGGCGCGACCCCTCAGCGTCGAAGGCTGAGGATGGACCGCCGCGCTGGTCCATTGCGTAAGCCCCGCCGGTCCATTGAGGTCCTCCGGCATGACGGTGGCAACGAACCGCACCTCTTCGCTGTCCCGCTCCCAGACGTAAAGATTGTCCTTGCCCTCCTCAGCCGCGCCGGCCAGCGCCGACTGTGAGACGAAATAGACGTGGGAGCCGTCCTCGGAGACGTTGACGAAGATCGAGTTGGGGGCTATCTCCGTCGCGGATCCGTCGGCAACGTCGAAGGCAAAGAGGCTGCCAGGAGTCGAGCCGTCCCCGTTTGCGTAGAAGACCGCTCCACCGTTCCGCGAGATGCCAGCGAAGGTGTTGGGTTCGCCTGCCACTTCCACGGTCTCGGCGTTGTCCAGACGCACGTACATCGTCCCGCTGACCTTGAAGGCGATGGCCGAGCCGTCGACGGAGACTCCCTGATATTCGGCGTTTTCCCCGGCTCCCAGAGGAACGTCGCCGGGCAGAAGCGAGACGACCCGGGTCGGGCCGCCGAGACTGCGGTCGTAGACCGCTTCCGTGCCGCTCGGCGGGGCGCCGAGCTCGAGCTGCCTGCTGGCGGTGAAGACGACGTGGCTGGCTCCGGCGGTGATCCAGCGCGCGTTGGCTTCGGGGTCGAAGCCCAGGCTGCCACAGCCGACCAGTTCGAACAGCCCTTCCGGTTCGGGACTGCAGGACCCATCGATCACGCCGCCCGGAACGCGAATGTAGCTGGACGCTCTGCCTTCGACGGGCAGGCTGCCTTCATCGCTCGGCGGCGTTCCGGTCCCCAGGGTCGAGTAGGTGTGGTCGGGTGAGCTGCAGAGCCCGCCGCCGATAGTGGTCGCTTGGGCTCCGGAGGCGCTTTTGGCGACGGTGGTCCAACCACTCGCCGGGTCACGCACGGATTCGTAGAGGTCCCAGAACCCGTTCACGTCGAGGCCGGGCAGCGATCCTCCCTTGGCCACGGAGACGACGCTGTCGCCCTCGGGGGTCGCGGGGAACATGTCGAAGCAGTTGCGCCCGCCGACTTCGCCGAAAGCCGTGCCGGCCAGCACCACCGCGCCGGTGTCCGGAGGGGTTACGAGCTCGTAGGCGCGATCGTCGGGCAGCCGCCTGCCGGCGCTGAAGGTTTCGAACGTCCTGTCCGGGCCCGCGGTGGTGCCGGTCGCGTTGGTCGCGACGAGGCGAAAGTGGTAGAGGGTCCCCGGTTGGAGGCCGGTGACGGTCTGGCTGACCAGGCGCAGCCCGCCGCCGCTTGCGCTGGAGGGGGCCAGGGCGGTACAGAGGTTGACCGAGCAGTCGGCCGGGCCGTACTCGAAGCGGTATTCGGTCGCCTCGTTCTGGGGATCGAGGTACGCGCTGAAGGTGGCGCTGGTGTCCGTGACGCGAAAGGCGAGCGTTCCCAGGATCGCCGGCCTTTCAGCCGCGGTGGTGAAAACCGTCTCTTCGGAGGTTGCGGCACCGCCCCCCAGGGGGCGGTTCTGGACGAGGCGCACCCGGTAGAACTCGGAACCGCTGAGGTTGGTTGCTTCCTGTTCCACAGCGATCCTTCCGGGCGCCACTCCCGCGTCGACGTCGGAGCCGGGAAGCCGGATCCATACCTCGCCGTCGGTCGAGTACTCGAAGTGGTAGGTGACGGCGATTTCGTTGGAGACGACCTCGCCTTTGAAAAGCGCCGTGGTCCCGGTGACCTCGGTCACCGGTTCGATCGTCGGGAGT